>NZ_VJOT01000061.1 GCF_011087585.1 Neochlamydia sp. AcF84 | reverse complement strand
CTGTCGGACGCTTACGGCTTAGCTTTGTAAGCTCTTGCCCAAGCTCTTTAGCACGCCTACAAATGCGGGTATAACAAGGAACAGGCAATCCCAAAGCCAGCAAAGTAATCAGCGATGACACAAACCCTCGTACAGCACGGAGGGGTAAATGATAAGCCGCCCTAATCATCAACACGCATAGGATAGCGTCAGCAGAGTAAATTCTTGGACGGCCCTTCTTCCCCGTGCTTTTATTTTCCCTCCATCCTTTAATAGTTTCATCCGAAAACCATAAAGTTATGCTTCCTCTTTGTTCTAAAGCTTTGTTATAATCCGACCAGTTACGTATGCGGTAGTTAAGCTTTTTTTCCATAGCCTGCCTATATTTTTGTTTAAGCAAACTAAATTTTATAGCTCTTATGTGTTAAAGGGCAATCTTATCGCCTACACTTCTTAGCATTTACGCAACAACGCCCTTTTATCCAATAAGTTGTATTTTATTTTATAAATTTAAAATATTAAAATATTAAAATATTAAAATATTAAAATATTAAAATTTTATATTTAGTTATTATTTTTTAATGCTATTATTATAAGTAGGGTTTAATTTAAAAAGAACTTAATCGGGTAGGTTCTTAAAAAATTTTGCGCCCAGATAACTGGCTGTTCTTGGGAGATTTATTTTTTGAAAAATTTTTGCAAGTGAAGTAAAAAATCAGGAGCGGGACGATTAGCTAAAGAAGTACTTTGGAAAAAATTATTTAAAAACGTAGATGCGCTAATTAGCAGCATGATCACCCGTTAAAGATAAGTAATCGATTAGACTCTATCTAAAAATTGTCAAAGGAAAAAGTTTTAATAGAGTCGGTTTTTTAGAATATAAAAGAATGCTAGCCTCTTTAGGTATTTAAATACAAATTTAATTTCGTTTATAACCTTATCCTATTTAATTGCTATTATAACTTTATCCTATAATCAGTAAAGTGGAGACCATCTATGAGCTCAGGAAGTCATATAAATTCATCTTTAGAAAGCACTCTTAATGCTTATTATGATTTGTATAGTAAAACGAAAGAAAATAAAAATGATAGAGGCCAGAGGCCTATTTTGTTGCTTCGTACAGCTAACGGAGAAAAAACCCTTCAAGTTTTAAGTGATAGAAGCCAGCTATCGTTTCTGCAGAAAATTTTAGCCTATCTAGGTAAAGGAGAAGCCAGCTTAAGTAATGTAGCCAATTTTTTACGAGAAAAGAACCCAGAAATAAAAGACACCACCGCTAGAAAAGCTCTGCAGCATCTTGATGAAAAAATTGTTAACCTGAATGCGCGCCGCTGGATTTGCCACATTGATCCCCTTTTTATTACAAAAACTATGAGCATCCAAAGTTGGGGATGTGAGGCTTCGGCGACTTATCATTCAGAAGATACTGAGCAGGGAGTCTTGGATTTCGTTCATGTTTTTCCTGAATGTGCAACGGCTTATATTGCGGATGGAACAGGGCATGGTAACCCAGGAGTTAGAGCTAATAAATTAGAGCCTATTTGGAATAAGTTTAATGGAGATTTTGTAAGCAAATTCAAAAGTGAAATGTTGGGCACCCATGATAAAGATCAAGTTCTACTTTTTATGAAGAGCGTCTTATTAGATATCAATACTTCTTTTGAAATAGCTGGCACAGCATCTACTTTTAGTATGGCAATTATTTTGGAAATAGATCAAAAAAAATATGTTTGTTCAGCACATGTGGGAGATAGTTCCCTATGGCATGAAACGAGAGGGGAAATTCACCGCCTTACGCCCGAAAGCTCGTTAGAATTGTCTTCGCTAAGTAAAAATTCATCCATTCATTTAGAGATAAAAGAGGTCCAGACGGGAGACAAAATTTATGGATTTACAGATGGAGTTACAGATTTTCTGCCCGCTGAAATTCTTCATTCTATTCTATGCCATCAGCAGATCGATCCCATCCATCTTTTGGAGGAAATTAAGGCGGCTATTGTTCACCCCACCTTCGAGAGAGACAATTATGTTAATATTAAAAAATTAGATCCTACAGATAAAAACTCTAGCGATGATATCGCTGCTTTTATCATGGTAGTCCCTTAAGGTCAACTTTGTATATAAGCCTTAAAGTCCTCATCTTTGGAAATCATAGAAATTGGGAAGTTAAATTTAAATTTTTTACTTCTTGGGCTTTTATAGAAGCAAAGCTGACTAAAAGTGTTAAGAAAAATAAAAAGCGGCCCTAGCCTTTTCAATGGATTCACTATCATGCCCCTTAGAGGGCTAAATCTGCCTACCTTCATCCTCTAAAAGCTGCCTCTTCTATTTAAAGGAGAGGGGCTTATAAAGGAGGGGCTGCATAAAGAGTATCTTAAGAGCCTATGATTAATATTTTTTTATGCTCTTTATCTTAGAGCATTAAAGATCTTAATGTTTCCTAACAGGTTTTATATTATTTAAATAAATTTTATACAGGTTAATAAGTTGCATGCAGTGATAAAAATGGATAGGGCCATTCTAGCTATTTTAAGAAAAGCCATTATCTTATTTATCCTTTATCTATATTTTGTTATACCCATCTGTAGTAAAGTAAATGTATGCAAAATATTTCTTTTGAAATCGACCCTTGGGGATCCATAGTAGCATTAGTTTTATTTAGCTTATGTTATGGCCTAGCAAGGAAAAAAAATCACCTGAGAAAACCGTCCCTGCTATTTTCTCATCTAGACTCTTCTTTTCTTAATTCTGGATGGAAGACCACCTTCTCTCAGCTTCCCCTTTGGCTTCATGGGGGTGGATTAATTTTGTTTTTAGTTGCTTTAGCAGACCCGCATCTTTTGGTGCGCAGGCCCTCTTTAGCTGTTGCTGAGAAAGACGATAAAAATTTTCTCCCCACCGAGGGAATTGCTATTTACTTATTACTTGATCAATCTGGCTCTATGGCAGAAGAGGTGACAGCTACCCTTGGCGGTAAAAGACAGAATATTTCCAAAGAAGCTCTCCTTAAACAAGTCACAAAAGAATTTATCGAAGGAAACCCTTCCGCAGGCTTAAAAGGAAGAGCTAACGATCTTATAGGACTCATCACCTTTGCTAGAGTGCCTCATATTCTTTCTCCTTTGACCCTAGACCATCAACAGATTTTAAAAGCTTTAGCTCATATTCAGGTGGTTAAAAAACAAGAAGACAATGGTACGGCCATGGGTTATGCTATTTACAAAACTGTTAGCATGATTGCTGCTACCCAGTATTATGCTAATCATTTAGCTCAAAAAAGTCTGCCTGCTTATAACATAAAAAATTCTATCATTATCTTAGTGACAGATGGCCTGCAAGATCCTAATATTTTAGACAAAAATAGCCTTTGGCGTAATCTAGGACTAAAAGAGGCGGCAGCTTTTGCAAAAGAAAAGGGGGTTCGTCTTTATTTTATCAATATTGATCCTAGGATGTATGCTGATCAGCTATCTTCTCAGCGGCGACAAATGGAAGAAATTACCCAATTGACGGGAGGAGGCTTATTTATATTAAATGATCCTGGTGAGATGAAAACGGTATATGCCACGATTGATCGCCTAGAAAAAAGTATTCTTCTTTCGCAAGGGCTGGTGGGAGGAAAACCGTCTATTTATCAGCAGATTTCATTTTCTCCTTATTTAATAGCAGGCGGAATGTTTATGGTATGGCTAGCCATTGTCCTGCAAACGACCTTCTTAAGGAAGGTTCCATGAACTTTAATGGGCTTTACTATACTTTTCCCCAAGCAAGCTATTTACTATTTTTTATTCTCCTATTTCTACTATTATTTTGGAGGCTTTATTGCCACCGTCTAAAAATCTTTGCTCATTATACGAGTAAAGACAAATTGCCCTATGTATTAATGGCCCAGCCTAAGCTATGCTTGGGCTTAAAGGTAGCAGCAATATGTGGAGCTTGGATGTTCCTTTGCTTAGCTTTAATGCAGCCTAAAGGCCATCCCCATTATTCTCAAGAAATGATAGAACATCTTCAACAGACGCATGATATTAAGCGTATGCAACCGCATGAGGTGGTTTTTTTGATTGATGCTTCTGCCTCTATGAGCCTATTAGATGGACGACTAGGCGAAAGCCGTTTAGAGAATGCTAAGAATATTGCCGATCAGGTAATAAGCCGCCTGCAAGGGCAGTCAGCATCGCTGTATGGGTTTACCTCAGAGGTGACCAAGCTATCTCCGCCTTCTATGGATTACCTTTTTATGCGGCTCATGTTACATCATTTGGCGATTAATGAAGGTGATGTAAGTGGAACTGATCTAAAAGATATGCTGCGCTATCTGCATGAACATTACCTGGCATCTTTAACCTCTTCTATTAAAACTATCATTATCATTTCTGATGGTGGCGATAATCGCTTGGAAGAGTTAGCGGGAAGTGCTCGTCTAAATTATATCAAAGAGCTAGAAGCTTCATTAGGTGCGCTGCAAGAAACGCGCATTTATACGATTGGTGTAGGTACATTGAAAGGCCTAGAAATTTCTCATTTAAGGGATAAAAGCCAAAGAATCATTTCTCATTTAAACGAAGATGTTTTGAAGGCTTTAAGTGAAAAAGGGGAGGGGCGCTATTACGCCGGCTATGCTTTTCCTGCTAGTGCCATTGCTGAGGATCTTGCTGCTCAAATTTCTAAAGCCGATATTTTTTCTTTAAAGGATGCAAGGCAAGCCTTAAATGTAGAAGAGGATTTAAAGTATGATTCCTATTACCAGTTTCCTTTAAGTTTGGCTATCCTTTTGTTGGCTTTTTACCTGTTATGGCCAGATAGGGCCTTTTCTTCATCTACTTCTTTGCGTTTAAATAAATTTTCAGCCTTCTTATTCATCAGCTTTTTTTTCTTAGGTAAAATTACCGCTAGTGAAAATCTGCAAGAGTCGCTGCAGCTGGGAGCCGATTATTTTTCAGCTAAAAATTATGTTGAAGCAACCAACATCTATCAAAAAATGCTAGCAGAAGATCTATCTGCATGGGAAAAAAGTGTAGTGACATATAATTTAGGGACTGCTTTGGCTGCACAAGGAAAGCAAGAGGAAGCTATCGAGATATTGCAGGCTTTATCGAGGAACAAAACTAGTGCGCCTTTATTAAGGTATCGCGTTCTTAGAAATCTTGCGCTTGCTAACTTTTATCAGGGAGAGAGGTTACGCCAAGTTCCGCAGGCTTCTTCGTCACCTCTTCCAGATTCTTATTTTAAAGCGCTTTACTTTTTTGAATGCTTTTTAGAAAACATTCCTTTAGTTCAAGAAGCTGAATGTCAACTCTTAAAACTTAGCGGGCAAGATGAGTGTCAAAAGGGCTATCCTTTAGGCCAAGCAGCTACTCTTTCTAAAATGGCTAGGGTGGATATGCGCGAAAAAGCTAGAGATAATCTTATGGTGCAGGCAGCCCCCTCGCAAAGTCTTCCATGGTTAGCAACCGGCTTGCAGCTGCTCAAGCAAGATCTTGATTTTTTGTTGGAAAGCCATCTGACAGCTTCTTTAGAAGATAAATATCGAGATCTTTTTAAGAGACATGTAATGAGTTGGCTTCCTCTATGGGATGCACTTAATCTTCAACTCCAGAGGGATAAAAATTTTTTCTTATTGGAAAGAGCGGCAAAATATTTTAATCAGGTAGCTCCCTTAATCTCAAAGAGCCATTTTACTGCCGCTGAAGCTAACCTAGGAATGGCAATGGAGGGGTTAAATCACTTTATGCATCTTCTTTTTGCGCAACATCCCTTTCAAGAGAATATAGCCAGTCTTTTAAGCGATTTTTCACTAGCCGCTTTGCAAGATCTTCTAGAATTTAATACGCTGCTTTTCTTAAAGCAAAAACTGCATAGGATTTCCTTGCCTTCAGAACATGAAAGACTTAAAGCTGGTATGGAGGCTATCGAAAATAATTTGCAGGCGAGTTCGGACCAGCTTCAACTTTTGCAGGATTTAAAAGCTCAATTGTACTTTAATGAATCTTTTCAACAGTTAAGGCGTGTTCTTTTAATTCTTCACGCCGATATTCATGCTCGTCCAGATCTAGTCCTTGAAGCTGCGATAGATGAACAGAGGCATGCATTAGCTCAGGCAAGACTTCTCGCTCGTTTGCAAGAAAGCCAAGGCGAGACTGTGCATGAGGCAGCTTTGTTTATCCTACCCTCCCAGGAATATTTGCTAACATTTTCCTCATATTTTCATCAAGCTGCCTACTCTCAGCAGCTTGCAAAATTTAATGCCAAAGCTTCGCTTGCGGGGAGGGAGGAACGTTGCCAATTTTCTCCCTGGAACGAAGTGTTTCCTTTATTTCAGCAAGGAAATAGGCTGGCTAAAAAAATTGTAGACCTTGTTCAAACTTCGTTATTAGACCTACCTAAACTTATGAAGGCTCAGGAAAAAGTATTGGATATCTGGCAAGAGGCCCTTACAAAGATGAAAGAACCTCATAAAACAGGTAAGTGCTCTATGGAACCTAATTTACAAACCTCATCTCCTCAGCCTTTTCAATCATCTTTTGAGGAGATGGCACGTTTGATTCAACAGATGAATAGGCAAGATCAACCGCTGCCTTCTCAACCTGCTTTTATCAAAGAAGGTTTAAAGCCATGGTAGCTTTTCTTTTTTATCATTGGAAACTGAAGGGGATGTTAGTCTTTTTAGGATCTATCTTGATTCAAGCTTCTGTCTTAGCAAATATTTCTGTAAGTGCTTTTCTTGATCCAGTGACTTTGCATCAAGGATGGCCCTTAAAAGGTACACTAGAAGTTACGCATAATAGCGATCAAAAAGTAGAGGAATCAAGTGCCCTTTTAAATGATCGTTTTTTAAAGATTAATTTGCTGAGGAGCGTAAAAATCTCTCCCGACAGCCTATTAACTGTCAGTATCTATCAATTTACTTTACCTCCTCAAAATCAAGGAACCTACACACTTTCTTCTTTATCTTTAAAAGTGGATGGGAAAATCTTTAAAACTTTCCCTATTACCTATGAAATTCAAGCTCCTCTTGCCTCTCCTTTAGCATCATCGGATGAGAACTTTAAGGCTGCTCTTCAGTTGGAGGCGTACAACGAAGGTCTTAAACAGTTATATCCAGGCCAAGAAACAAAATTAGTTTATCGCTATAGCTATAAAGGCAATATTGCTCTTTTAAAAGAAGTATTGCCTATGTTGGAAGCAGAGGGGTTGCAGAAAGTAGGGCGTCCTGATATCCGCACTTGGACAGAAAAAGATTTAAGCTTTTTTGAAGTTTCTCAGCAAGTTCAAGCGCTTAAACCTGGAGAATATGCTTGGGGGCCTTCCAGAATCGAAGGAGTAGTATACGTGGAAGATGCTAGAGGTAATAAGCAGTTTACAACCACTCATCTTAGCTCTCAAGCACCCCTTGTTAAACTAAGCGTAAAGCCTTTTCCCTTAGAAGATCAGCCAGCTTCTTTTAATGGAGCTTTTGGAGAATTTACGATGGATATAAACTTACTGAGTGCTGCAACCCTTAGCGTGGGAGATCCAGTTTTTGTGAGGGTAACCATTAAAGGCAATACCTCGAATTGGGATAGCGTTTCTCTTCCTGAAATTTGTTGTCAACCAGGCTTTAGCGGCCTTTTTAAAGAAAATGACCTTCCTGCGATAGGTAAAAAAGAAGATGATAGCAAATACTTTGAGATCCAGCTTTACCCTCTTTCTGCAGAGATTAAAAGTCTGCCTTCTATTCAATTTTCTTATTTTGATCCTAAGAGCGAGCAGTATAAAATTTTGCATAGCGCTCCTATTGCTCTTACTATTTCTCCTAGCGAAAATATCTTATCTACTGATCTGGCCTCTTCTCTTCCTATAACCTTTCAAAGCCAAGAAACTTTAGCAGAATGGATAAAGAGCTATCAGCATCTGCCTCCTTTAGCTTTCTATCAAATGCAATCTTTAGACCCTGCCGATTTAAGGAATAAAATTTTGGGTTCTTGGTGGGTAATAGGGTTAATTCCTTTAAGCTTAGGAGTAGTGGGACTGCAATATAAATTACAAGTTTCACTAAAAATTCGAGGAGGGAAAGCAAAAAAGAAGACGAGCTTAGGCATGTATCAAGAGATGTTAAAAGCCCCCCAAAATTCTCTTCTCTTTTATGAATTGCTTCATCGATTGTTAATCCAGCAATTATTTGAATGTGGCCTAATTAATCACCAAGAAGTTGTAGGAGCAGATCTACCTTTGGAGGGGATTGCAGGCGAAGTACGTGCTTTGCTGCTGTCTATCGATTTTCAGCGTTATAGTGGCACAGCGCCAGATGAAAAGCTCTATTCTCAAGCTTTAGAAGAAGGGCAGCGGTTGCACCAAAAACTTCAAGAGATTAAACATGGTTAATAAAACGATCTATTTTTGTGCTTTGCTTAGCGTAGCAATAGGGTATGCTCTCTTAAATTTTTTTATCCTTCCTTTTTCTAATTCTTCCGTACCTCTTTTAGAGCAAGCGCGTGCAGCTTACCAAGAGGCTGCGCAATCTAACAATTTTTTTCATCGTCGCCAATCCCTTAACAGATTATTGATGATTTATCATTCTTTAGATAAGCTCTATTGCCCTCTGCAGGGCAATGGTGCCCTGTATAGTAACTTGGCTGAAACCTATTTTAATCTTGAGCAGTATCCCTGGGCGGCTTTTTATTTTTATCAGTCTAAGCGCTTAAGGCCACGCGATCTGGAAGTTGAGTTTAAATTAAAAGAAACGCTTGCTAAGCTAAATATCCCTTCTACGCAGTCACCTTCCTTGTTAAAAAAAGTTTTTTCCTTTCACTTTTATTTGTCTTTACCCGAGCGTTTAGAAATTCTATGTGTCTTTACTTTTCTTTTTTGCAGTCTTGCCTCTTTATGGATATGGAAAAATTGGGCAAGGTTAAAAATTCTGGTGGGTAGCGTAGCCCTTGTAAATCTCTTATTTTTTTGTAGCATTATTTATAGCCAATATTTTGAGCCTATAGAAGGTGTTTTGATTCACGCGACTCACTTATATGGAGAAAAAAATCTTAACTTGGCTTTAGTGACTTTGCAACCTTTAAGGGGAGGAAGTAAAGTAGAGGTGCTGGAATCTGAAGAACAGGGAAGGGTGTTAAAGATACGAACGACCGATCATTTAATAGGTTTCATTTCTCAAGAATCTATTCGCTTTTTGAGGCCTTAAAAGTTGGATTGAAAATATTTGTAAGAGGCTAAGCTACCTTAAACTCACGAACATTTTGTATAGCTTCTATATCTGCCTGGCTCCTAATTTTCGCTTGTGATTAATATGAATTTTTTGATATTCTGGTCAGCACATTACTTTTGGAGAAAAAGAATGATAGCACAAGACAGTGATAGACCCACGCTGCATGAAAGTAATTCAGAGGCATGGAGCTTACCAAGCTCAACCTTTTGCCCTGTTTTAAGCAACTCCTATCTTACTCTAAAAAACACTTTAGACGGTACTTTGAAAAATACTTTAGAATTTGACAGAAAATGCCGAGCCTTAGAAGTGTTGTTTGTCGAACTGCAAGAGCGTGTTCATCAAATGGAAAAGCAGCTTTCCCGAGTTAGAGATTATTAAATGTTGATAGCTCCTTTATTCTTTTAAACTTTCACCTACTTTTTAATTTAACTTTAATAGCGTTTTCGTCTACAAACTTCTTTATCTTTCTTGCTTACTTACCTAGATTATTTATTATAAATATGCTATGATTTTTTATATAAAAAAGGGTGACATACTCCTATGAATATTGAGCGGCGTGCTTTGTTTAATTCTTTGCGTATAAATTGGTTGTTAGATCCTAACACCCAGGTGCAACCTTGGCAGGTTGAGGATTATCGTCGTCTTTCTCATGAAGATTTATTTGAAAGATTGCGTCAAAAAGATATGGCTTTAGATAAAGTTTCCCTGCTGGCGTTGGCGCAAGATGTGGATTCACCGGAGGAGCTGTGCGAGGGTTTAGTCGCAGATTTAAATTTAGAGGCAAGTGAGCAAGATCAAATATATTTAGTGGTTTTCGAATTATGGCGCCGTTTTGTAAATGAAAAGCCCTGTTTATCCATTTTTTGTGATGAATTAGATCATCAAATTTTTGCTTATGATCAAGGAAAATGTGCTTATCCAGCAGACATTCAAGATGCAATGTCTAATCTAGAGATGATTCTTGGTAAGCATGCTGATGAAGGAGCAGACCCTTTGGAGATATTCGAAATGGTATCTCAAGGATGCGCCCATGATTTGGAAACATTTCTATATGATTATATTGCTGAGCAGATTGACGATCATCATTATCCTTATGCAGCTGATTTGCTAGAGAGCTTTGGACCTTATTGTAAGGATGTAGCTTGGTTTGATTTTTTGCGGGCACGCCTTCTTTATCGTTCTGAGCCCGAAAACTCGGATGAAATAATTTTGCACCTCATTCAACGCATTAAAAAAGCGCAGGATTTAGATTTGAGTTTAGAAGTTCTTACTTTTTTATCCAATGGAGGCACTCCTGAACTATTTCGTCTACTTGTCCGTCAAACATTTCCTATGCTTGAAATAGAAGAGGACTTTCAAGAGCTTTTGACAATCTGTGCTGACTACTATCATTTATTAGATCAAGAGCAAGAAGAGCAAAAAATCCAAAAAATTTTAAAGCAAAGAGCTTCGCATGCTTTAGATAATCCAATCCAACTTAAAGATGTGAAGCTTGCAGAGCTTGTGAAGATGTTCAAATAAAAAAGAAAGTATTTTCTAGTAAACTTAAGCTCTTTATCCTTAAAACTATAGATAACTGAAAAAAGGTTTTTTAATCCGCTTCAGCTCTTTTAGAATCAATAACTTAAAAGCTCTTCTTTTCTTTCTTCCCAGGGAGGATTTAAAAAAAAAGTCGATATTGACTTTTAAGGCAAAAAAGGAGATACCTTGGACGTTTAAAAACACAAGCGGTAGTGGTTTTTTTGCTTTTATACCACAACATCTTGTGTTTTTAGAAAAAGAAAGAAAGAGATTTTTAAAATATTTTATCTATGTAAGGATTAAAGATCATGACAAAACCAACAGCAAGGGCTATGGCCACAGCTTTGAGAACATATCATCGCCCTATCAATGAGGGAGAAACTTTGCTAGAAAGTTGGGATCAAGTTGTTGAACGAGTAATTAGCCATCAGCATTGGCTGTGGGAAAGAGCTTTAGGGCGTAATCTGAGTGATCGCGAAGATGATGAATTGGAAGAGCTACGCGGGCTTATTCTTAATCGTCAAGTAGCACCTGCCGGCAGAACTTTATGGTTGGGTGGAACAGAGTTGAGCCGTAAACGTGAGTCTAGCATGTTTAATTGTTCTTATACCCATGTGGAAACAGTCTATGATATTGTCGATGTGCTTTGGCTCTTGTTACAAGGTTGCGGTGTAGGCTTTAGGCCTATTACTGGCACTCTAAACGGTTTTCGTAGGCCTTTACAAGAGATTCGGGTGATTCGTTCTAATCGAACAGGCAAAGGTGGCGAGCAGAATAATGTAGAAACTTATGATCCTGAAACAAAAACATGGACAATTAAAGTCGGAGATTCAGCGATTGCTTGGGCAAAAGCTGTGGGTAAACTAGTGGCAGGTAAATATCCTGCTAGAACTTTAGTACTTGATTTTTCTGAGATCCGACCTGCAGGGACACGCCTTAAAGGGTATGGCTGGATTTCATCAGGAGATGAGCAAATTGCTAAAGCCTTTAAAGCGATTGCTAAAATTTTATCCGACCGGGCTGATCAGCTTCTGACTCGCATAGATATCTTAGATATCGTCAATTGGCTGGGTACCATTCTTTCTAGCCGCCGCTCAGCCCAGATTGCGCTATTTGAATATGCTCAACCAGAATGGGAAGAGTTTGCAGTAGCAAAAAAAGAATGGTGGCTTAAAGGAAATGCTCATCGTCAACAATCCAATAATAGCCTTCTTTTTCGCCAAAAACCAACCAAAGCAGAATTAGAAAGCCTTTTTCAACTCATGATGGATTCTGGAGGATCAGAACCTGGTTTTATTAATGCCATGGAGGCTGAAAGGAGGGCACCTTGGTTTAAAGGCTGTAATCCATGTGTAGAGATTCTTTTAGGTAATAAAAGTTTTTGCAACTTAACCGAGGTAAATGTATTAGCATTTAAAGGGGATAAAATTGGCTTAGAGAGAGCCCTTTATCTAGCCGGCAGAATGAACTATCGTCAAACGATGGTTAACTTAAGAGATGAAATCCTTCAAGAAGCTTGGCATCTCAATAATGATTTTCTCCATCTATGTGGGGTAGGTTTAACAGGTATTCGTGCAAGAAGTGATCTGACTGCCTATGATTACAAGCGTATGCGTAATATCACTGTAAGTGCAGCTTATAGTATGGCTAATGAGCTTAATTCTCCTTTGCCTAAAAACGTCACTTGCGTGAAACCTAGTGGCACCTTAAGCAAAATCATGGGAACAGAAGAATGGGGTGAAGTGCCAGAAGGGGTGCATTTACCGCTAGGAAAATATATTTTCAATAATATTACTTATTCTAAGCATGATCCATTAGTGGGACGTTTTCGCGCTGCAGGCTATACGGTGGTAGAAAAACCTTACGAGCCAGAATCTGTGCTTGTTAAATTTCCTGTAAAATTTGAAGGCATTTCGTTTACGCGGATGATGGTCACCAGGAAGAATGGCAAAGTGGAAGAGGTAGAGGTAAACACCGATTCGGCTGTTCATCAGCTCGAGTGGTATAAACTTTTACAAGAAACATGGTGTGAGCAGAATGTTTCCAATACCATCTCTTATGATCCCTCCGAGGTTCCTGCTATTATTGACTGGCTGTTAGAGAATTGGGATACTTATGTAGGAGTCTCCTTCCTATTTCGTAATGATCCTACAAAAAATGCCGAAGACCTAGGATATGCCTATTTACCACAGGAAGTGGTCACTAAAGAAAACTATGATACCTATGTGGCTAAGTTGAAAGATATCGATTATTCAGGCATTGAAATGCGCGATGAAGAGCTAGAAGCTGCGTGTGCAACAGGTGCTTGCCCCGTCCGTTAAGCTAGGCGATAAGCTAGAAAAGAGACTAAGTAGCAAGCATTGGACCTTAGCTTGCTACTTAGTTATCCTTAAATGGACCCTCTACTAGGAATAGCTTTTAAATTAAAAAAAATGCACTTTGCTGGTTTTAGTTTTTAATAGAGTGTAGGGGTTAGATCTCTTAAAGAGGAGAGAAATTTTTAACAGAGTTTAATTTTTAATCTTGACTCTTAATAAAGAGACTTAATCAGCTAGTTCTTTAAGGCTTTTCCTATCGACTGCGTAAAAGAAGCTTTAAGAAACTTAGTCATTGCACGTAAGGCCTTTTTAAGTAGTTAGTCTGCCTAGGGCGCAAGATGAAGGGAGGTGCTTTAGACCTGCATCAGAACTCTTTATCGGTAAGCGAAATCTATTCTAGCTTTTCTTGCAGAAGCCATACCTACATGCGTACTAGGTAAGCTATAGTCCTACCTGCAAAACTTTTTATATGTAAGCGATCTGGGGATAGTGCTCCTTAAATTTTTCAGGAGAAGGAATCAATAGGAATCAAAAAGGGCAGCCTTTAAAAAAACTAGCAATTTGCAAGCATCTTTAAATTTATAGATGCCTGCAGAATCGCATCTTAAGCTTACTATACTCTGGCAACTTTTACAAAACTTGCCCCAGCTGTCAAATCATGATATTGCCTTCCAACAGGCCCGCCTATCATTATCCTTAATTTTTATGAATTTTGGTCCTCTACCCATCTGTCAATGATAAATGTTAATCCTAGCTTAACTTGTAACATGTATAATAGCCCGAATATTTTGGCATAGTTGAGAGATTTCTGAGAAATTATGATGCTCAATTTTATCTCTTAAAGTAGAAATTCTATCAGCTAGCTCGTTGAGTTTTTGATTCTCTAAAGACTTATTTTCCACGGGGCAGCTTTTTTCTAATAAGGGCCGATAGATTTCATCTAACTTCTGTATGTAGTCGTCCAAGTCTTTTAAGTCTAAAGGAATAAAGTCTTCAAGCTCATATTTGGCTAATTCTTCCCAGGAAAATAAAAGATCTTGTAGATGCTCACTAGCTTCTTGCAAAGACATGTTTTTAGTTTGAGTGTAAGCCAATAACCAGGGATCCTGCGCATCTACTAATAGATGGTTGCTTAGTAAAGTGAGCTGTTGTTGTTTGGTTTTTAGATACTTTTCTACATCTTTGACTATCAGCTTATATTTTTCATAATTAACAGGGTGGCTTTTTTTTATCAATTGATAATATAGTTTCTCTAAATTAAATAGAAAATGGGTTTTAAGAGCTTTTGGTGCATAATATTTTATGCGATTATAGGTATCTTTATTTAATTTTAAAGGGCTACTAAATGTTAAAGTAAACTTTTTTAAAAAATCTGCTCGAGCTGCCAAGTCATGATATTCTCCTCTAACAGGTACACTCATTTTTTCCCTACTTATCTTTTATTAATGAAATTCTTTTTTCACGATTTTTAATAGTTTTTTGAATGTTTCTACCCTATCAGAAAGCACTGCTTCTTGTGAAGAGGGATTATTAGGCGAGGAAACATCTAATAATGCTGGTAATACTTCTGAGTCTTTGCAAGCTTCTAGTAAATTATGGGCTCCTTTACGAAAACCCTCTTGTAAGAACACTCTAATTTTATCATCTTTCTTTAAACTCTCCTGATACTCCTCAGCTGTTACAGGATCATCTTTAAGTTTAAAGTTAATAGAGGTGCACAAATTATCAATAATTTTTTCAGTTAAATTCCCTTTGGCTAAATTTTCAAGAGTCTTAGCGACAGTTGTCCAATTTCTACTATCAACTTTAAAATCATGATCAATTAAAGCTATACTTCTCTTCCCCTCTGAGGGCTCAGTTTGTAAGAGTAAATTATCCAAATTATTTGATCTTTCAGGATGCATGCGATCTGTATTGTGGAATAATACGTCTAAAAAGATCATTTCTCCTATATCCAATAAAATCTTTTCTTGCGTTAAGGCTTTCATAAATTCATCTACTGGCAGCTCAGCAAAAGGTGTGCCTGAAATATACTTCATTACCATTATATGTTGAGTACTTTCTAGCTGATATTCTAATTGCCTAATTCTCTCCCCATAGATTTCTGCTTGTTGGCTATCTTCTGCCAGCTGATGCTTTTCTCTTAAATCATTTAACGCCAAATTTTCTAGCTTCTTTAAGGCTAGTTGCCCTAACTCTGATTCTCTAGGGAATGTAGTATAAAGAGGGGTTGAAAAATTTAGCTTTCTATAAAAATGATCAGCGATCACATGGGTGCTAGGATTTGGCATTAATTTTAGAGCAAGAGGAGCCTCACTATAATCGGTATGATGTAGAAAATATATTCCTGTCTGTCCTGCTATAGAGCGTAGAATTTGAACAGTTTCTGGTAGTGTTCTTTCTAACTCTCCAAGAACAGCTCGATGATTTATAGCTATCTCGATAGGTACCTTACTTCCCACAGAAGAAGAAGAAGAGCTAAAAATGCTAAAAAACTTTTTGGAAAGAGTTTGTGGTTCTTTTGTGCTAAAAATTCTGTTTATGCTCTTTTGCGTTTCAATTACTTGATCTTCACTTAAATAGGGGGGTAGCTTACTAATAGAAATTTCTATTATCTTTTCATGAGTTAGTTTTGTAAAACCTGATGGAATCTCCTTCTTACGGCCTACGGCAATCTCATTCTCGTGAGGGTTTAGGTAAATATACTTTCTTCCCTCTTTTTTGACAGCTTCCTGTTGGCTATCTAACATTTGGCCAACAAGGATGTTCCAGCCCTCTAAAGATAAGGTATCAAGGTTGGCTCTGACAAATGGACTCTGTGAACTATTATCCATAGATAACCATATTAAATTACTATGCTTATAAAGCTATTATAAAATTAATTTTAAATTAAAAACATTAAATTAATTAATTAAATGAAAATTTTTATTATTATTATAAATAAATACTTAATCATTAATGCATTGTTATATCAGTAGACAAAAGAGTGAAAAAACTAGAGGATATTAGAAAAATTACAGGAAGATTTAAGCTGGAAAAGCAACGGATATGATTATCATTCTTTTCCTTGAAGAAGGAGAGGAAAATGAATACTCATAAGCCAAATAGCGTTTTTGTTGTATTTAAAGCTCTGGAAGATTCAAGGAAGCAAAGCAGCCAAGTTTATAGCTATTTGACATCACTATCATTGGCATTTTAGCGGTTTCATGGAGTGCAAATGATTGGGCAACAATCTATTGATGGGTATCTTGCAACCTAATTTGGCTGCAATAGCATGGAATTTGCCTAGCAGGCGTACATAATCCTTTAGGAAGGATTTTCGCTATGTTTTTGCCTCAAATTTTGAAAGATGTTTTATATGCTGGACATCAGCTAAGGCAGGGGCTATCAAAGGAGAAATTGCTATAGATGGCAAATAAGAGGCATCTCAAGATGCAGCTTGCGAAGGAAAAGCTATTCATAGGATTAATCTGTTTGCAGCCAAAAGTAAGAGACTTGGCCGGCTTGCTTACGGATACAAGATCAAAAGAAATAACTGCCATTCTATTCTTATTAAACATGCTGGGTATTTAAAAGAGTTATAATTAATTGGTAGTCTTGGATGTCAAAAGGTTACAGCTAAATATGTTAGCAATCAAGGAGGTTATTACTTACTCGCCGTGAGAGGTAATCGAGGGAATCTACATGCAAAAACCGAAAACATTTTTGATCAAGCTATAAAGGTAACACCTAAAAAAACGAGTGATGATTATGATTCGATTTGAAGAAAAGAGCATCCAGCGTTTTTATGCCATCTTTAAGGAAGTTTGTATGGAGGGTTCTTAAACCTTTTTCAAGCTTAGCCAATAAGTTAGTAGCTCAAGTTTAAAAGCTTTTTTTGCTTATTCAGTCTGTAAAGTTCACAAAGTTTTTTGTGCAATAACGCGCGTTGAAAAAGCTTTAAATACGTGAGAAGTACCTAGTAGTCTCAGAATTTTGAAAGTATTAAGAAATTTTACCTTAGAGCCTTATAAAGAAGAAAGAGGATGGTAAAAATTTAGCTGTAGATTAGCTTAGGAATAAAATCAAGGTAATCCCCTGAAGTTAAAATGTAACGAATCTGATTTTTTTCACCGAATAAGGGTAGATGTTTTTTTACATTATGTAAATGTCCGAAGAGGCAGGTATTAACATGATATTTCTCTAGCAGCTGGGAGACGGCTGAGTCTTTGAGGTCGGCACTAATAGGAGGGTAATGAGTCATGGCGATACGAATGGAAGCTTGAGAATTAAGGCATTTTAGGCTGCTTTCTAAGCGCTGTAATTCGCGTTGAAAAATCTTTTCAGCTTCTATTGGCTGATCATTTTTTTCTAGCAAAGTTTTTACACGAGGATTTTCTTTAAATTCGATATAAGCATTAAAATCATACGCGCTACTGTCCCATAGTCTACTACCGCCAATAGAATATTCCTTCCAATGAAAGGCATTATTTTGGATAAGATGAATAGAGGAAGGAAGAATCTTTTCTATTTTGCTAAGAGAACCCCACCAATAATCATGATTCCCTTTAATCATCACTTTAGTGCCAGGAAGTTCATGAATCCATTTTAAATCTTCAAAAGCATCTTTTAGGTGAATAGCCCACGAAATATCGCCTGGAAGGAGAACTAAATCAGAAGGCTGAATGCAATTAAGCCAATTCTTTTTAATTTTCTCTGTATAATTTATCCAAGGCTCTCCAAAGACATCCATTTTTTTTTCAGGGGTGCCAAATGCAAGGTGTAAATCAGCTAGAGCCCAAATTGCCATTAAAGTTACTTAAAGTTATAAGGTAAAACCATCGGGAATGCAGGCCCCACGAGGGACAATAATAATGCCATCGCGTATAAAAATTTCGTTACTGTTATAATGAGTGAGCTTATCTGCATTATTTAAACAGACATTATTGCCGATGCAGGCATGTTTGTCAATGATCGCTCGTTCAATCAAACAATTTTGCCCAATTTGATAATTTTTTGCTGTTTGATTGTCTTGCATGGGGGAATGGTAATGATCATTACCAAGAATGTAACAATCTTTGATGACAGTGCCTGTGCCTACTTGAGTACGAGGTCCTAAGATACTATGAAAAACTTCTTTGGCTTCGATTACGGAGCCTTCACAAATAATGGATTGCTGTACTTTGGTATTGTAAATTTTAGCCGCAGGAAGATTTAAACTATTAGTGACTAATAGATGCTTTTCGTCATACCAATTAAACTCCGGCTTATCTTCTGTAAGGGCTAGATTGGCATGATAGTAGGATTCAATTGTTCCAATATCTTCCCAATAGCCATCATAAAGATAGGCGGCAGCATTGCCGTTTTTAATGATGTTGGGAATTAAATGTTTTCCAAAATCTTCACGCATATCGGTAAGAAGGAGTTTTAAAAGAGCTGTTCTTTTAAATAGATAGATACCCATCGATCCTAAGCAAGCGCCCTCTTTATTATTCTTAAGTTGAAATTTTTTAAGGGTATTTTCGCTAACTTTAAATGCTTTTACTTGTTCCATATCTGTAGGTTTTTCCACAAATTCGGTAATACGTTCATTATGATCAATTTTTAAGATCCCAAAACGGTTAGCTTGACTCTCTTCAATAGGTAGGGTAGCAATGACCACATCTGCATTGGTCCGTTGCGCAACTTGCATCATTTTTTTGTAATCCATCTGATACAGTTGGTCTCCGGATAGTATTAAAAAGTAATCGATAGGAACATCGGTTAAATATTCAAGGTTTTGGCGAATAGCATCGGCTGTTCCTTGAAACCAGGCTTTAGTATGAGGTTTTTCTTCCACTGACAAAACTTCTACAAAGCCAGCTGTGAATGTGCCTGGTCGATAAGTTTTAAAAATATGGTCATGCAAGGTTTTAGAAAGAAACTGGGTAACAATAAATATTTTATGGCAACCAGAATGAATAGAATTAGACATGGGCACATCAATAAGGCGATATTTACCACCAAAAGTAACGGCAGGCTTACAATCAGAACGTGTAAGAGGATAAAGGCGAGAGCCTTGCCCTCCACCTAAGATAATGGTGGCTACACGGCTCATATCACATGAGAGTTCAGCAGTCGTATGGTGGATGGTCGGATGTTGTCCTAAATGATTTGCTTGTAAAGTGGCCATATTATTTCTCCTAAAAGTGACTTAACCGCACTTTAAATAAAGAGTATAATTACATCAAGAAATCAATTTAATTTTGGAGGATTAAGCCTTTTTAAGCAGCTCTGAAGGTGATAATCGAGGGTATATAAGTTATTTAAACTATATGATTTTTTTAATTAAAGGAGCCTTGCAGCAAATGTTCATTCTAGCTTTGCTCTCTTTCTTTTTAAGATAGGGGGTTTCCGCATGAAAGTAGCTTGACAAGGGTTTAAAAGTGGTGATCTATTCCTAAAAAAGTAAAGAATTACAACGATAAAATAGTACGCTTAAAAAACTTGTAGTTCTATCATTTGAGGATATGCACTAGCCTTTTTCTAAATTTTAATAAGGATGATGATTGAGGGGGAGAAAGAATATTAAGAAAGGAGAAAACCCTGCCGGTAGCTCTTTATCATATTACTGAGGGATTAAGCGCCATGGTAAAAAAGAAAGCCAGTGCTATCCTATATACATTAAAAGCAGTGGCTAAGGCGATGGAAAGGGAGTTTGCCTGCCAGACAGGAAAAGTATTTAAGTTATTGCACATGCGCTATTTAGAAATGGTTATAATGCTACAACTGTCATAATTTAGAAGGATCGGAGAAGATAGAAGGTTTGTAATAATTAGAAGAAAAAAGACCTTGAATGCCTGAGTAAGAAAAAGATTTTTTAGCATGGGTGAAAAAACGGCCTAAAACCTTACAAGCCGTTCATTATGTTTCTCTTAAGCGATCCTTAATTCATCCTAAAAAAGGATTAGGCAATAAAGCACCTTTACTAGGGTATGGGCAAACAAAGAAACACGACTTCAAGAACTTAAGATAGATTATAATAAAGTTACAAAGAACCAGAAAATATGACGATTGTTTCTTAAAAAAGATCGGGCTGGAAGAGAAATGAAAGAAAAGTTTATGCGCAGCTTCCTACACCTACTTACGTAAAGTGTTAGTTAAAAGTCTGCTCTATATTTAAAAACTAGGAATTAATTCTCATTTTTATCTTGTACGTTTTGTGTTTTCTTTTATATTCTTTTATTAAGCAGTGACTTAAGAATTTAGATAAATCTTAACCAAGGCTATAAAATGAATACTAACGCTTCTATTGCTTTTGCGCACTTGCCTGATGAAGTGCTAACCTCTATTTTAGAATATTGCGCCACACCTTCCCTATCTAGCGTATGTGGAAAATGGCGACACCTTTTAGATAGTGAGGTAATGTCCTCTATTTATAAGCAAATAGTTAAAGTTCACTTTCCTCAAGGAAATGTTAAAGAGCATGCTCTTATCTTAGATAAAATTTATAAGTTAGAAGATGGACTTTTTCCCATACAAAAAGTAAAGGCAATCTTTAAGCAAGTCTTTACTCTAGCTAGCACTCTTTCTCCTTTAGAGTTTAAAGATAACCTTGAGAAAACCAGATATTTCACCTCAGCTAATTACGCATCTTATCTGTTAAATATTAGTCGTCTCCTATTATGGAAAGAATTACCTGGTGGAAAAAAATACTTAGAGCAAGAAGAAATCAAGAGTTTGTCCCTAGAAAAAAAAGGAGAGTCCTTTAAGGGGTGGATTGAAAGATATGGAGGAGCTATTACATGCTTGCCATTAAGCATAATCGACTTAGCCTTTTTACCTCCAGAGATAGGTCAGCTTTCTCAGCTGCAAGACCTTCATTTAGAAGACAGCCAGATCACCACTCTTCCTCCAGAGATAGGGCAGCTTTCTCAGCTGCAAAACCTTCATTTAGAAGGCAGCCAGATCACCACTCTTCCTCCAGAGATAGGGCAGCTTTCTCAGCTTGAAAGTCTTTATTTAGCCTGTAACCAGATCACCACTCTTCCTCCAGAGATAGGGCAGCTATCACAGTTGCAAAGACTTTACTTAAATAATAACCAGCTTACCGTTCTTCCTGCAGAGATAGGGCAGCTTTCTCAGCTTAAAAGTCTTTATTTAGAACGCAACCAGATCACCACTCTTCCTCCAGAGATAGGGCAGCTATCACAGTTGCAAAGACTTCACTTAAATGATAACCAGCTCACCACTCTTCCTGCAGAGATAGGGCAGCTCACTGAGCTTCAAAATCTTCGATTAAGCGACAACCAGATCACGACTCTTCCTATAGAGATAGGACAGCTATCGAAGTTGGAAAGACTTCACCTAGATAATAACCAGCTCACCACTCTTCCTGCAAAGATAGAATGTTTATTACAGCTAGAAGAGCTTTACTTAAGAAATAACCAGCTTACCACTCTGCCTGCAGAGATAAGGCAGCTATCTCAGCTGCAAAGGCTTTACCTAGAAAACAACCAGATCACCACTCTGCCTGCAGAGATAAGTCAGCTATCTCAGCTGCAATGGCTTTACCTAGAAAACAACCAGATCACCACTCTTCCTTTAGAGATAGGAGGGCTCTCTCAGCTTGAAATAATTAGCTTAAGCAGCAACCAGCTTACCTTCCCTCCTGCAGAGATATGGCAGCTGTCTCGGCTGCAAAGGCTTTACCTAGAAAACAACCAGATCACCACTCTGCCTGCAGAGATAAGGCAGCTATCTCAGCTGCAAAGGCTTGAATTAAATCAAAACAAGCTTACCAGCCTACCTGCAGAAATCGGGCAATTGTCTCAGCTGCAAGGGCTTAATTTAAGCCAAAACCAGCTTACCACTCTTCCTGCAGAAATCGGACAGCTATCTCAGCTGCAATCGCTTGAATTAAATCAAAACGAGGTCACCAGCCTGCCTGCAGAAATCGGGCAATTGTCTCAGCTGCAAGGGCTTAATTTAAGCCAAAACCAGCTCATCGCTCTGCCTGCAGAAATCGGGCAGCTGCCTCAGCTGCAAAGGCTTTACTTAAATCAAAATCAGCTTACCACTCTTCCTGCAGAAATCGGGCAGCTATCTCAGCTGCAAAGGCTTGAATTAAATCAAAATAAGCTCACCAGCCTGCCTGCAGAAATCGGGCAATTGTCTCAGCTGCAAGAGCTTGAATTAAATCAAAACGAGCTCACCAGCCTGCCTGCAGAGATAGGGCAGCTTTCTAAGCTTGAAAGTCTTGACTTAAGCAGCAACCAGCTTACCTCCCCTCCTGCAAAGATATGGCAGCTGCCTAGGCTGAGACGTCTTTGCCTAGAAAACAACCAGCTTACCACTCTTTCTCCAGAGATAGGGCAGCTGTCTCAACTGCAATGTCTTTGCCTAGAAAACAACCAGCTTATCACTCTTCCTCCAGCGATAGGGCAGCTGCCTGGACTGGAATTTCTTTGCGTAGAAAATAACCAGATTACCACTCTTCCTGCAGAGATAGGGCAGCTGTCGTGGTTAAGTTGGCTTAACTTAGAGAATAACAAGCTTACCACTCTTCCTGTAAAGATAGGGCAGCTCTCGCAGTTACGTTGGCTTAACTTAGAGAACAATAAGCTTACCACTCTTCCTCCAGAGATAGGGCAGCTCTCGCAGTTACGTTGGCTTAACTTAGAGAACAACAAGCTTACCACTCTTCCTGCAAAGATAGGGCAGCTCTCGCAGTTACGTTGGCTTAACTTAGAGAACAATAAGCTTACCACTCCTCCTGCAAAGATAGGGCAGCTTACTGATCTTCAAAATCTTCGATTAAGCAGCAGCCAGCTAGTCCTCCCTCCTGAAAAGAAAGGGCAGCTCTGTCAGCTGCGTGTACTTTATACAGCGTGCAAGCAGTTTGACCTTTTTTTTTCAGAATAAGATTGCTCTCTTAGCTGCAAAAGCTTGGTTTGCAGCAAAATCAATTTGATTCTCTCTGTAATATCAGAAGATACCTACCTTTTAGAGAGGATAATAAGGAAAGGTGCGAATATATCATGACTAGAGGCTAGCTAATTAATTTTATAGATTTATTTATTGAGCAAAATCTGCTAAGATCTGCGGTTAGCACTTAAAGAAAATAATTTTCTTAAATAGCACTGGGGTTCGGACTATAATTAACAAGTACTGACATATCTAAGTGGAATCGACTAGTTTTTTAGCTTATAAAAATTTAATACGTATTTTTGTTATTCTTTTATTAGGAATCTTGCTGCTCATCGGGATTCGCTCTGGTTGCTTTTCTTCAAAGTATTTATCAAACTCTCAAAGCATAGTTATCGCACGTCATATCAATTGGAATGGTTTTGATTTTACTGGCAAAGAACTGAACGTCCAAGCCTTTGCTGAAGAGCTAGTGCTTGCTGCTGGTAAAGAAGCCAATCTGCGTATTCAATTTGTTCCTGCTAACCCCAATACCCTTTTAGAAGATCTTAGGGCGGGGAACTATGATGCCGTTTTCACTTTCATGGTACCTAATAGTCTTAATCGCCAAACCTATATTTTTTCCCATCCTTTATATAAATTAGGTTCCGTGCTTGTCGTGGACGAAAAATTTGATGCTCATCGCTTAGAGGATATGGATGGTAAAATTGTTGGTATTATTGCGGGAACTTCTTCCATTTATGATGTATCCCGTTATCCTTCTATTATCTTGGTAACTTATGAGAGCATGAATGCAGCTTTAGAAAATCTTAAAAACGACAAAATAGATGGTGTCATTATGGATATATGGCATGCACAAATGATGATCCATAGGTTTTATGATAATAAGCTAAAAATAGCCACAGCGCCTTTATCCCATCAAGGCCTTCGTTTAGTATCCTTAGATCATCCTAAATCGGAAGAATTTATTAATTTTTTTAACGAGGGGCTAGCGCGCGTCAAAGAAAAAGGTTTGTATAAGCAGCTTATACAAAAATGGGGCCTTTATGATAGCCCCTAATTTTAAAAAGCAAAATAATAAAAGCATTTATGAATGGGAAATGATTAACGGCCATACTGCCTATATTCGTGTTCTACCCTTCTCAGTATTTCAGGATCAGTAGGGCAAGGGCTTAAACCCCAAATCTTTTCGCAGTAATTTTTAATGGAAACATCTGTAGAAAATTTGCCCATTCCTGCTATATTGTGAATCGCATATTCTGCCCAAAGTAAAGGATTATCGTAAAGAAGCTCGACTTTCTTTTGTGTTTCAAAATAGCTTTCTAAATCCTTTAAAATAAAATAATGATCGGCTCCTGACCCGTAAAAACCTTCTAATAGTATTTGAAATATTCCATTAAAAGCTTGATGTTCCTGCTCATTATTGGCAAACGTATGATCTCGTAAGGTATTTAAGGCTGCTTGGATAGAGGGGTTTTTGTTATAGATTTCTTTAGGATTGTAAGAATGCTCGAATTGCATTTTTTCTATCTCAGCCCTCGAAGCACCAAAGGCAAAAGGCCACCATTTCTCAGTAATAGATTCTTTCATTTCTATGTTTGCCCCATCATCTGTGCCTATGGTTAAAGCTCCATTGATCGCCAATTTCATGTTACCTGTACCAGAAGCTTCCGTGCCGGCTGTAGAGATTTGTTCGGATAGATCGGTAGCAGGAATAATGATAGCAGCCCGCGAAACGTTATAATTTTCAATAAACACGACTTTCAAAAAACCTGCTACGGCAGGATCATGGTTGATCTTGCGGGCAACAGCATTAATGAGAAGAATAATATTTTTAGCCAGATCATAGGAGGCGGCAGCCTTTCCAGCAAATATGCATACTCTTTTTATCCTTTGATGTTGAGGATTTTTTAAAATTTCTTGGTAGGTCATGATGATATTTAAGATGTTCATCAATTGACGTTTGTATTCATGAATACGCTTAATTTGCACATCAAAAATAGCATCGGCTTCAATCAGGGGAGAGGGCACAACTAGGTCGCCTTTTTCATTGCGCTGCCTATTATTTTCATTAAGAAATTCTATTAACTGCTGTTTGTTTCTTTTTTTGATAGCCAAAAATTCTTCTTGGCTAGCCAGCTCGCTAGCAAAGTTAGCTAACTCTCCTATACTGGCAAAGTCCGTGATCCAGCCATCTCCAATGCGTTTAGTAATAAATTTAGAAAGCTCAGGATTGCATTCTAATAGCCAACGACGCTGAGTGACTCCATTGGTAACGTTAAAAAACTTTTCAGGAAACATCTCATAAAAATCTTTAAAAACTCGAGTTCTTAAAATTTCTGAGTGAATTTCTGAGACGCCATTGACTGAATGTGAGCCGATAACAGAAAGATTTGCCATGCGAATGCTTTGATTTTCTATGATAGACATGCGTCTTACCTTATCTTCATCACGAGGATATTTACTACGTACGGTATTACAAAATTCTTGGTTTAGCCTTTCAATAATCCGTAATTGTCTAGGCAACAGGTAGTTAAATAGATCTTTATCCCATACTTCCAGAGCTTCGCTAAGCACAGTATGGTTGGTGTATCCGGTACAGGCTTGTGTCATCTCTACAGCTGTTCTCCAAGGTAAGTCATGTTCTTGGATAAGCATGCGAATGAGCTCAGGGATTACCATGGCGGGGTGAGTATCATTAATTTGTATACGTACTTTATCAGCAAACGAGCGAAAGTTTTGATGATGAGCCAGATAATGGCGAACAATATCTTGTAATGAAGCAGAAACAAGCAAAAACTCTTGCTTTAAGCGCACCCTTTTACCTGTTTCGTGATGATCGCTAGGATATAATACGTCTGTTAAAGCGGAATTTTCAGCTGCTTGGTCCAAGCGACCGGCATTATAGCGTTGTAGCTGGAAATTACGAGGAGATTCTTTAGTCGTCCATAAACGTAAAGTTACGACAGAGTATTTATTATCTTTGGCATATCCTACGATAGGATAATCATAGGGAAGGGCTTGCACTTCTTCAAAGTCTTTTAGCTGGTAAATATCGTCACCGTGAATATTGTGGAGAGCAGTAGTATTTCCACAATATTTAACATGCACACGGCGGGTATCGCGGCGAAATTCCCAAGGGTTACCACTGATCAGCCAGCAATCAGGGGCTTCCACCTGCGCACCATTCCAAAGTTGTTGTTCAAAAATTCCATATTGATACCTTAGCCCATAAGCTTGAGCCGGATAATTTAAAGTAGCCAATGAATCTAAGAAACAGGAAGCAAGGCGTCCTAAGCCCCCATTGCCTAAGCCAGGATCGGCTTCATGGTAGATAATTTCGTTGTAGGAACGATTCAGCTTTTGCAGCACAGCTTGTACAATCTCTAGGGCTCTGAAATTGGTGACCCCATTATTTAGAATCCTTCCGGGCAGATACTCCATCGAAAGATAGTAAAGCATGCGGGTATCTTGCTTATTTTGTGTTCGGACCCCTGCTAACCAACGGATCATTACCTCTTCTCGAAGAGCATAGGAAAGGGCGTTATAAATTTCATCTGCATGCGCATCTTCAGCAATTCTACCGACAGTCGTAATCAGGTAGTGCTTGGTTTTATTTACAAGATTATCGACGATAGTATCTGTATCAATAGAGGCTGTCATAATGGATCTCCTTGGCTAATTTTAGCGTATATATTATCAACTTATTTTTTGATAAGTCTTTTGCCAAAATATTTACGCCCGCCCTGTAAAATAAGGCTTAAAGCTTTCCAAAATAAATTTTTTTAAGTCTTTAGTGTGAACGGATAATCATCTCTTTTCCCCTTAAAAAACCACCTCTTTTCCCCTTAAAATTAGTCTTTAAAATAAAAATATTTTTAATATTTATTAGTCCTTACAGGCTTGAATCTAGAGCTAAAATCTGATGAGTTTGCCTTTTATTAAAAAAGAATAGAGAAAATAAATGGAATAAGCCTGGTGTCTTCAAGTTGCTTTCTCTTTTTTAATCTATAAGCTGCTTGATATTATAAAAATTTAAAGGGAAAAGGCGCTTTTTCTTTCTTACTTCTTTATAGATCATAAAAATATAGCTTTTGTTTAAATTATTTTACCGACACTCCTACTAGGTCTTTGCATAAGTTAGAATCTTCCATTGGCTGCTTTTGTCTCTTAAAGGTAATTAAAATTACCTAACAAGGTGGCTAAATAAATATTTAGACCCTCCTTAAGCTTTTTTTTCGCTTTTCTTAAAAAAAAATTCTTTTCCTCCTTTAAAGCATGGAAGCTTAAGGGGCATTTATCATTTCTAGATCTCTTTTAACTTTCTCCATTCAAAAAGCTTTTTATTCCTCTCCTCAAGCAATTGGCGCATTATCAAAGGCAATTTGCTAAAGATCTAATTTCTAAGAGGAAAAAGGAGAGTCTTATGAATCATCCTATAGGCCCCCATTCTTCTCCGTCTTCTGAGCCCTTGCAAATAAAGAAGCCTAAAAAGGCCTAGAGAAGTTGACGAGAAAGGAAAAGAGAAGCAATTAGACGAAAGAGTAACTACAGTTTTTGTAAATCGAGTGAAGCAAGAAACTGAGGCACATCTGCAGTTTAAAGCTAATCTTTATACCTACCTGCAAATGAAAGAAGGGGATAGCGAGTCTTTGGCAATATTTCAATTCGCTAAAGAAATTTTTTCTTTGAAGCTCAGGCTTCCAGGCCCTTATTCAACTACAATAGGTTTCATCAGGAAAAAACTGGGCACCTATAGCGGCTACAGTGCATGTAGGTAAAGAAATTGAAGAAGTACTGAAGCACAGTTTACAGCAGACCGATGAAAAACTAGACATGCTCAGAGATTTAGAACAAAGCGTGCGAGCATTTGATAAGCTTCTTTTTACAAATAATCGCTACTCAATAGCTGAACTGCATGCTTCTCTGGTTGAAAAGTTCCTCCATTGTAGTGAAATAGATAATATAATTTCGCATATTCAAGAGTTGTTAGAAAGAATATCTAGCTTAGATGATTCTCATTCCCTTCCCCTTATCCTTCCTAATTTAGATGACACACGAGTAAGGCTTGCAGAATTTCCTCAAGATTTCCAAATGTTAGAAGATGAATATACAATTTATCAGCAGCAAGAAAAAGAAATTTATGGCCCAATAGATGAAAAAATTTAGTGTTTTGAGCAAGCAGTAAAGCAGAAAAAAGAGGTAATTGAAAAAATTGCAAACAAGCGTGAGAAATGTAAACTTGCAATAAATGAGGATTGGATTCTTTTAATAGACAAAGCTTCATCAGATTTTCCTCGAATAGAAAGAAAGCATAAAAGCTATCAACAAATGTCTAAAGAGCTAGAGGAAGCTCAGAGAAAATTCAATGCAGATAAGAAAGGACTTTCAGCTTGGCAGGAGAAAAGAGCTCGCTTAGTCTATCCTGGAGACGAGCAAATGCTGAAGCTTTCTCAACGGTATCTATTAGCTATAAAGAACTATTTTGGCTCTTCAATTTCTTTATCCGTTGATCCCTCTTCTTTCATCAAGCTTGAAGAATCTAGACATTTTATAGATGCTCAACTTCAAGTAACCTAACAACTCACTGAGACGCTTAGCCAAGAAATGAAGCAAGAAAAATATTCCTCTTATCGTTCTTATGAGCAGTTGCAATCTATTTTAATTAGCCAAACGCTTCAGATAGGCAAATAGTTTTCTTAAGCATAGGGAGGAGCCACTAAAATAGGCTCCTTTCCTTGCAAATGAGCAAAGTCCCATAGATGCAGCCATCCATGCTCATCACAAAAGAGTAGTTTGCGGCCATCGTAGCTAGCATGAATAGTATTAGAATTTACCCATGGATATGTGTTAGGCAGGAAGGGCAATATTATTCCACCATATTTTTTAGCTGGAGTATGTTGATAAAGTTCAAAACTCTTGAATTCAGGATGAAAAGTAGAGGCGAGGAAATGGTTTTCATCTAAAGCAAGAAAGCGCACAGAATCTATGTCGCCTATGTTTGATGACGTTAAAAAATTTCCATCATCAACATCATAAATTAAAACAAAAACTATACTTAATCCTACTCCTAAGCGCTTGCCATCATAACTAGAGGTTGTTAAAATTGACTTCTTATCCCCACATTTTTCCACAGGTCGTGGTGCCAAGGTAAACTCTATTTTCTTTTTTCCATTAGAAGCATCCCATATATGGCATCTTCTTTGTAAATCATCTTCACATAAAATAATGACTCGAGCTTCATCAAACTGGCAGAGTTCTTGATTAAGAGGGGACTTAAGGTTGCCTTCCAACGCCATAAGGCTGCTGGAGAAAGAGCTCTCTAGATTATTAATAAAATAAAGGCTGCCATCTAGACAGTGGATTAAGGCTTGATTATTTCGGCAGAGAATAAAATTGATCGGTGCCAAGGTAGTCTTGTAGCAGCTTAATCCTGTGCGTACATCCACAATTTTAAATTGCGTGAGATGAGAATTAACTAAAAATAAATGATTTTGAGCAAAGTAAGCCTCTTCAAAATTTTCAAGGTAACATAGAGAAGTTGTAGGAAAAGCCTCATTAACTTTCCAACGATAGAGCTGCCCTTCTTGCGTCACTTGAATAATATGGCCTTCTTGATAATGAATCAGACGAGAACTTTCCTCTTTCACATTATCATACACTAGCTGGCAACTTTTTTCGTCCAAGTGATAGATTTGCGCTGTACCTGCTGTAGCTTTTATAAAAGCAAACTGTTTCTCTCTTTTAAGTGCAAGGATTTTTCCTGAGAAATTAGGTAATTTGTAGATAGTCTCTCTACATTTATTTTTCGAATACTCGCCTTTCGTTAGCCTCATCGTTTGCGACATCTGCACTCTTTTCTTACAGATTTTTCGCCAGTTTTTTCCTGGAGAAGAAAAGTGGCTAAGGTTTTTCCAGCGTCGTTGGCAAATAGGCCGCCATAAAGAAGGATCTTGGGCCATTCGCTGCCAATGTTTGTTAACAAGGGCTGCAATCGGTAATTCTTTTTCATTTAGAAGGCTAAGAATCTTTAATTGCACCTCTTCGGGTATTTTTATGTGGGGGACAAAAGAAAGTGAATGCATATCTTTTTCCTATAAATTCCTTACAGATTATTTTTTGCAATCTCTTTTTCTCTATCTTTTCTATCCAACAAAGCGAGCAAAGTAGCTTCATAAGTTAAAGGGGCGCGAATTGGACCGAGTATCTGGCATAGATATTATAAAAGTTTTTATCCTTTAGCGTGATTTAACCTCTCTAGGCACTTCACGATGATGCCCCTCATAATAATAAGCAGAGAAAAATATAGGGAGATAGCCAATCACTTTTTCCTCTTTTTCTCCATCAATTTTAATTACTGCTTGATAGTGACGCATATTCCAATTTTGTTTAATAAAATCCTGTAGGGACGGCCATTGATGTTCTTTTATAAACTTAACAACAGTTACTTGCCCAGGATAGAGGGTAGGTAGGGGAATACTTTCTGTATGGAAAGTGCGACTTTGTAGTAAGTCTTCTAGTGGTTCGATCAAGACAAAGCGAATATAAACTTTTCCTGGAGCACTCGGCAAATTTCCGACATTCTTTATCTCAGCTTGTAGGGTAACTGCGGAGCCAGGATGGATTTTCATTGTTTTAATATCGCTAGGATTAGTTGAAGCTGCATGTAGGTGAGCTTGAAGAATAGCCTTAGGGCGAGGAGCCTCTGCATACATGCCAGATTGGATAACGAGTGAGTATAAGATAAACAGAAGAATTTTATTCATTTTAAAATTATCCTAAAAGAACGGTTAAAAATTCAATAAAGCTTTAAAGTCCTGCCATAGGTAGGTAAGGCGTAGCAGTTTAAATGACGGTAATAAGATACATTATAGCATTAAAAAAGCCTACAGCTATTAAAGCACCTGTAGGTACAGTCACTAGCCAGGAAATCATGATATCGCGTGTCATACTTAAGTCTAGAGCTTCTAAACCTCGTGCTAATCCTACGCCTACCACAGATCCCACCAACGTATGCGTAGTAGAAACAGGTAACCCTAATCTTGAAGCAAGTACCACTGTAGTGGCTGCGCCAAATTCTGCTGCGAAACCGCGAGTAGGAGTCAGTTCAGTAATTTTTTTACCAATTGTTTCAATGACACGCCAGCCCCAGGTAGCCAATCCTACTACGATTCCTACTCCCCCTAAAGCTAAGGCCCACACAGGCGTAGTGCTAGTGGTAATAACGGTATTATTAATGAGAACTTGGATGCCTTGGGAAAGAGGTCCAATCGCGTTGGCTACATCATTTGCACCATGCGCAAATGCCATTAAGCATGCGCTCATGATTTGAAGATAGCCAAAAATTTTCTCAACGGTAGCGTATTCAGATTTGTGTACTTCGCCATCGCTGGATTTCTTGATTGTGGTCGATACATTATCAACTTCATTTAGCAAGATAGATAAATGATAATGCATTTCATTTCCTGAGACTGTTTCTCTGGCCCTTAACAAATGCTTCCTAGCTTTATCTAAGGACAAGCTAGTCTCAGCATTACACACAGGCTGCTGGCACCGTGTAGGTGCGGAGATATTGCGTAAAAGTAGATAACTTATAAAAGAGCCGATCGTTCCTAAAAAAGCTGAGAAAATAAGGGCTTCTAAGAAGGTAAATTCTAAGTTTAAATTTTGCAAGCCTTTAAAAACCAGGATAAGGCCCATTACTATGACTGTTAAGAAAACGATCATAGGAGTAATCTTTTGGGCAGACCTGATAGGGTTAGGCGTATAGAAAATCTTCTTTCTTAGAATATTAAAAATAAAGTAAGAAATGATTCCACCCAGAATAGGGGAAATCACCCAGCTAGTGATAATAAATAATATATTTTCCCATTGTATTGCCTCTAATCCTCCTACAACAATGCCAAACCCTACAATTGCTCCTACAATGCAATGAGTAGTAGAAACAGGCCATCCAAAGTAGGAGGCAATCTGCAACCACATGCCTGCGGCTAGCAAGGAAGCTAGCATCCCATAAACTAAGATGCGTGGTTCATAAGCAAATAGAGTAGAGTCGATAATGCCTGTTTGAATAGTATCAGAGACATGGGACCCAAAGAAAAAAGCCCCTGAAAATTCTAGAAGAGCTGCGATGACTACAGCTGTTTTCAACGAAAGTGCGCCAGAACCTACAGAGGTTCCCATTGCATTTGCTACATCATTAGCTCCAATGCTCCATGCCATATAAAAGCCTGCTAGCAAAAGAAAGATGAGTAAAAGCATGTTTTCAGGTATCAATAGAATGTCGGGTATCATTCAATCTCCGTTATTGCAGTTCTAAGGTGAGTCTTACACGGTTAGCCAGCTTCTCAGATATATCGGAAAGAGCACCAGTTGTTCCAAAAATCTTTTGCCATAAATAAAAGGTACTATGCGTCATCTCGTTTTCAGAATGATAGAGGTTTTTCAAAAGTTTACGTTGAAGAATATCTACCTCATGTTCTTTAAAAGCTACCTTTTCTACCATACTTCGAACTTTTTCCGCTTCCACCCCTCCAAAGGAGGTTTCGATGAGTTCGTGTAATTCGTTAATAATTAGCCTTGCTTCTTCAAAAGATTCCATATTTTTAACAAGGAATAGATTAAATTCATTTTCGAAAATGGGCAATATTTCTAAAGGTTTCAACGTTGAAAGAACCCCTAGGTCTTGGGCTTTGTCAGCAATATCGTCCTGTAAAGATAAGATATCTAACAAATGCTGCCTTTCAATAGGTAGGTAAATATTTTTAGGTAGATGATTGCGAATATGGTTTTTAGCTAGATCGGCATGATGCTCTTGCTCAGATATTTTTTCTGCGATCTTTTCAACGGCAGCATAATCTTTATTTTTCATCGCTTCGAATAAACTAGGTAGCATTTGTACGCAGCTATTAACGATCTCCATATGAGACTGCAAAGGAGCAAAAGGAGAGCGACCAAAAATGCCTAAAATTGTTTTTAGCATAATTTTAACCTAAAATAATGAATTATAGGTAAACGATACAATAAAAGCGAATTTTGAATAAAGAAAGGAATATTTTAATAAGGGACTTACCTCCTATTTTAAATCTATTTTTCCTCGTAGCCCCACTTTGTCAAACCCTTTTGCTTGATCCTATAGCATGCTTAGTGTTAAAGGGGGGATTAAACATTTTTCTATAGTTTTTTCTTAACGCTAACCTTTTTATTATTAAATACCTAAGCATCCAAAGCCTCTTTTTAAGTGAAGAGATGTTCTATTAAAGCTGAGAGATAATTGGTTAAAAAATGTTGCAAAAGGTGAAAGATCCATGGTTATCAAACTACCATGGAAAAGAAGAGGAGAGAAAAGCCTTTTTTGGAGGTGAGGCTGTTTAAATGCTAATAGACAATCTTCTATCGTTTATAATTTTTAAAAAATTTTACATTTATCAAGAATTTTTTTAGATCATTTTTTTAAACTAATTGATTAAGTAGAAATATTATAATAGTTTAATAAACTAAATAAGTTAATATATAATATATTACTTTATTTAAAATTAATTGCAATAATTATAAATATATAGGTATACTAATTTTAAGAGAGTGATTTACTAAGGATCTTTTATGCAGCAGGAAAAAATAAAAGCTTTTGATGCCAAGATAAAGCCTGTAATTGAAGAATATGTGAACAACCAAGATTTTCATTTGCTAGCCACTCCATTAAAAACAGAGCATCAATACAGGTTAGCCTTTAAAGAGCAAATAGCCAAAGAGCTAAATTTAACTTTGCTGTTCCAAAAATATGTGAAAGGAATTAATTTGCTCAAAATCGAGCTATTAGAAAAAAGTGATACCCCCTCCATGCTAGAGGTTCTGAATGAAATAGAACAAGCTTTTAAAAAAATTCAAGAAATTCAAAAAAAGTATTCTATTTCAAAGGATCATGAGGTCTTGGATCCAAATAGTCTTATCGATGCCGATCAGCCTTTATGGACGACATTATATGGCCTTTCAAGTGAGACTTTACTCTTAATTTATGAGCTTGCCATCAAAAATTTTAACAATCATGCATTCGAAGAAGCTAAAACTCTTTTACATCTCTTATTAACATTTTCTCCCACCGTTTCCTCCTATTGGAATGCCATGGGATATTGCTATCAAAATGAGGGAGAGTACGCTAAAGCTCTTAATTATTATCTAATGGCTGAAGAAATAGATCCTAACTTTTTAGAGACCCAGTTTTATTTAGCTCGTTGTTATCAATCTATGCAGCAACATGGCTTAGCTTTGGAGTCACTAGAAAAGCTATGGGGCTTTATTGAGGCCTCACCCGAAGTAAAAGAAGAGTGGGAAAGCCATGTTAGGAAACTAGCTAAAGAAATAGAAGCTTAACATCATGAGGGTTATATGAGTGCTATACTTCCCAGAGATTTTTCTTCGGCCCCTAGCATGGATTCTGTACAGAAAACACAAGAAGCTCACAAGGGCTTTATAGAAATAAGTACAGAAAATCCAGGAAAAGGTCTGCCTAAGCTAACGACTGTGGCTAAACAAATGAAAGAGAGCAAAGCTTTGCATGCGCTTGCAACGATTGGTCGCGTAACAGCAGGTACTGTAGGGATTGTGGCCTTAATTCCCCTTGTACCCGTGGCAATGAGCTTGCATTTTTTTATAGCGGCTGTATTGGCCCCTGCAGGAGATGTGGTAAACAATGCCATTAAGAAATATACAGGTCATGAAATTAAGCAGGGAAGCATAGGCCTAGCGGATGCTTTTTTAGGCTTGTATTTTACCTCCTTCGAATTAATAGGAAATTGGATGATAGGCGAAAAGAAAAGCCATCCAGGCGTTCAGGTAGCAGAAAATTCTTCTGTCCCTCTGGAGCAGGCCATTACTCCAGGAAGTGTTGTAATCACACCTAGAACTTCCTCCACTTTTAAATCCTCTGAACACGTAAAAGAAGAAGAGGCGCGCCTAGAGGAAGAAGAGGAAGAACTTGAACATCATCCGCTACCTGCGGCTGCCTTTTTTAAAGCAGACAATGAGGAAAAAGAAGAAGCCGTTCACCATCAGTTAGCTGAAAAGGAAGAAAATAGTTCGAAGGCAAAAAAACATCCTTAAATAGGTGATTTCATAATGATAATAAAGTATATAGATAAAGAAAAAAGTTATACTCAATATGATAATCAATCGTTTGACTCTTTGGAATATACGGTTACAGGGCCTGATGGCAAAAAATATTCCCTTGAGTCTGGCCAGCAGACAAAATACACTCCTTTCCATAGAATTTTAATAGGTTTTAAATCCCTAGCATTGACCTTTTTTTCTTTAGGTTTTGGAATGATTTATAGCCAAATTAGAGAAGGATGGAAAGCATTTTTTACCGGTAAACGTTCAATAGCGGTTTATAAAAGCGATGACATACAACCTCAGGGCCAGGTGCGTAGGACTTCAGAAAAAGCGGATACTTTTTTCTATAAGTTCTCCCAAGAGGAAAAATCCACGCTGGATAAAGAGATAGGTAGACCCAATGCTAATTATCTGGAAGAGACTTTTGTAAGCGAGATTAAGGCAAATCCTAAGGAAAAAGTGAGTGAGCCAAAAGCTCAGCATAAAGCTTCTCTTGCTGCTAGCGATAGATTAGAGGAGAGTCTATTTCACTCAGACGATGGAGATTTCTATTACGAGAGCGACCTAGAAAGTGACGAAGATGAGATAGATTACGAGGAAATAGGCCAAAAAGAAGAAGATAGAGATTTAAAGAGCTTATGTATATCAAGCAATGATCCGTCTGCAAAACCGAAAAGAAGTGTAAAAGACCGATGCCTTGAACGTTTGAAAGGTGATTTAGCTGCCATAGATAAAGACTATGGAACAGCCATAGATAATGGTGATTGTTTTTTTGACGCTTTTGCTCAAGCGCTCAATAAAAAATTAAATAAAAACCTTACTCTTACGGATTTGCGAAGAAAAGTAAGCGAATATGTTAATACTCTTCCCTCTCAGAATAACTGGATAAAAGATAGCTTAGAGGAAGAATATGGAAATATAGATAGCTATGAAAGTTATATAAAAGGGATTAAGCATAATAGTAGTGAGGCAGAGAAAAATGGAGGATATCCTATTTGGGGTAAACCTGAAATAGATGGGATAATTCTTTGCCAGCTCTACCAGGTCAATTTAAAAGTATATGAAGTAGGTGATGGGGGCGATGGAATGGATGGGCTCTGGGTAGCAGAATTAGAGTATCCCTTAAACACCCCTTATGATACTACAGTGGAATTAGCTTTGTATCCAGACCACTTTCTACCGGTATATGATAAAAAATCACTTTAATACAAGCGATGGCTGCTGAAAAAATTAATATCACTTAGAAGCCTCTCTTTAAGCCAGTGATACATAGTAGAAGGAGATAAAACTTCTTTCTTTTCAACCTCTATCAGGAAGTCGTGGAGTTGCTTTAATGCAAGCTCTTCTAGCAGGTTTGTATGTTTTCCAATGCAGATTTCATAAAAATTGCCAATTTGATAGATGTATTCTAAGTCTGTTGGAGTATACGGGACGGCTTTTAAAGAATCTTTTCTCTTTTCGAGGTATTGATCGATAATGGTTTGATGCAGGGAGCTAAGGTAATGATAAGGATTATTGTGTGGCAGAAGATGCTTGTAAAAAGAATTTAAAATCGTTTCCGCATCTATCCCTATGATTTTCAACATGCATCCATTTAGCTGGAGATGAAGGGATAAAAACTCAGTTGCATGTTGATTAAAGCACTCTTGCTTGGCTTTTAGAAAAGCTTTAGCTTGTAGATTAAAACGACCCGTTGGTTTTAGTTCGTTAGCAATTTCTTGCATTTTGCCTTTCAATGCATGATCTTTTGGTAGGAAGAAGGGGGGTAAGCACCATCCATGGTGCTGAGAAGGGTGAGGGTACCCTGTTTGCTGGGACTGAGTGGTGATATGAAAGCTTTCAGGTATAGGAATGCTGGGACCTTTGCTTGTTAAAGAACGTTTGAAAGTGCCTTTAAGCTCAATAGTTTCCCCCGGAAAGGAAGATATCGTTTGCTCAAGAGCTACCACAGATTCAGCAATCGCTTTAGACAAAGGGGTCTGTTCCTTAATTACAATAGGCATTTCACGAATAATATTTAATTGTTCTGTCAAAGAAGTAAAGCGCACTTCATGATGTTTAAGCAAAGTAATAGCTTTCATACGAAAAGCGTCAATTTCTTGAGTAGTAGGCAAAAGTTCGCTTTGAGAAAACGGTGGGAGTGGTAACTTAATCTTTTCATTTTCTTGGCTATAAAGCTTGCAGGAAATTTCTTTGCCTAAATTTATTTTTCCTTTCTTTTTTTCTCTTTTAGGAATTTTGACAAGAAGTGTGTCCATCCATCGACGCCAGGGGAGTGGACGTCTGTTTAGATGATTGCTTACCGCATTAAAACGATCGACAGCTGTGTAAGCAGAAGATGCTATTTGTTTTTGCCGAAAAGTGCCCTGGGCTAAAGATTGAATTAAAGAAAAACTGTTTTTAATTACTGCAAGAGCTTGTTGAACCTTTTTTTTCTCTTCTACCTTAACAGAGCCAATAGAAAAAAGCTTTTTAGCAAATACTATAGTTTTTTTTAGAATAGAGGTAGAAGAAGATGTTTCTTTACGATAAGAAAAGCTCTCTAAAATTTTTATAGCAGCTTGTAGCTCTCTAGTAGAAACGTATTTTTCTTTATCCATTCAAATGATTACCTATTCATCAATAACTTCAGGGATAGGCTTGCCACAGGCCGCTGCCACTTTTACCTGTGTATTTTCGATAATATCCATAGCATTTTGATTTTCATGAGCTTTGTCAATAGAAATTAGCTCACCACGCCTTAAATACTCAAATGCTTTAGATTCGGAAGGAAGCACCTGCAAGCGGGAGCCTAAATGTTTTTTGCCATCTACCCCACATAAATAAAAACGTGTGCCATGAAAAGACTCAACTGGAGGGCTAATCACTCGGTAATATTTTCTCTCTTCTAAAATAGGCCATTCAGCTTGAGGGCTACGAAAAATTATATAAGACATTTTTAAAGAGCCTAGATTGATTTGGGCAGCACGTTGAATTTCTCTGATAATATAAGGCTTATAAAATTCTCGCTGGGCATAGCAGGGATTGTTTTTAGTTTGAAGGGCGGGACATTCTCCTTTCCACACACAAGGGGCTTGTATAGGTACCTTTTTTCTTACCATGCAATCGCGTATCTGTAAAATCCTCTGGTTTGCTTCAGGATGAGAAGAATCGACAACTACTAAATTGCCCGCAGGCGTGAGTCGATTAAGTAGCATGGATAAAAATTCATTTTGCTTAGTCTGCCAGTTAGCACTATTGATAGGAAAAAGTTCTTTTAAACAATGAGCTACAATGATTAAGTCAAATTTCCCTTCCAAAGGAAGGGGTGTTTTAAGGCAATTCCAGGAGCGAATGCTTAAAGCATAGCCTGATCTTCCACATACTTCAGCGCCGAGTTGTAGAGCAGCTTGATTATAGTCTAAAGCTGTTACTTCTGAGGCCCCATGCTTAATGGCTGCTAGAGAAAAAGCTCCTGGCCCACTACATATGTCTAAAACACGTTTAGGTTTAAGAGGGATTTCGGCTAGGATAGATAATCCTTGTTGATAATTAACTACCCAATGATAAAGCAGATAGGAGCCCAATAAATCTTTATCTGTAAAGTAATCTCTACCTATAAGTTGATTACCTGTTTCAAGGCCTACTTGTAAATTCTTTACACCTTCCACCACGCGACGAAATTCACGTGTTTGCAATTTATCAGCAGGGCCAGCCTCCTTATGCATACGCCGCCAGGCGCCTAAAAGGATAGGCATGATTTCTTCTAGCTGATGGGCAGGTATCCTATTTGCTTTCATTAATGAGTCTCAAATATTAATTTTTTTTCTCGATCGGTTAAAGAGCGCCAGCTGCCTACAGGCAATTGTCCTAAGATCAAACCACCCAGGCGAATGCGCGTTAAGGAGTAAACTTTTAAGCCTACTGCTTCTAATAAATGACGCACTTCGCGTTTTTTACCTTCCATAATGATCACCTTTAAAGTCCCTTTACGAACTTTTGTAACACGGACAGGTTTGACAAAAGAACCTTCGATCAGGGTACCGCTAGCAATAGCTTTTAGATGCTCATCCGTAATATCTTGGTCAGTTTTTACTAAATATTCTTTTTGAATATTTTGGGAAGGATGAATGACTTGATTAGCAAAATGCCCATCATTGGTCACTAAAAGCAATCCTGCTGTTTCTTTATCTAGACGACCGACCGTAAATAGCCTTTGCTCTACATTTTCAAAGAGATCTATAACAATTTTGGTATCACGATGCCTGGCATTTGTGCATTCGTATCCAGTGGGCTTATTTAAAAGATAGTAAACTTTTGCTTCCGCTTGCTTTATTTTTTCATCATCAACAGCAATGTTATCTTTAGCGCCGACCATGGTTTGCGGGATAAGGCAGATATCACCATTCACTTTTACCCGACCAGCAAAAATAATCTCTTCGCAGCCTCTACGAGAAGCTACTCCAGCAGCAGCCAAAAATTTGCTCAGTCTGTTTTTTGTTTTTTCCATTAAAAAGCCTAATTAATTGATTTTAAGAGATAACTTTAAACAATTTTTATTAAAATTACAACCCTTATATCTCTGTAGAAAAGCTCACCCACGGTAGCTTAGTTTGCAAGTCTAAATGATCAACCTTGACTAGTCTCTTAAGGAGTTATAATTTTCTTGATACTTGCTTGATGAGTAGCTATGATGAAAAATTATAATGAATGTAGGTTACTTAAAAGTGAGTAAGCTAATTTTAATGCGCCATGGGCAATCCTGTTGGAATGAATTGGATTTATTTACAGGTTGGGTAAATGTTCCTTTATCGTCAAGAGGAATGCAAGAAGCAATAGAAGGTGGAAAGCTCATTAGCGAGCTTCCTATCGACGCTATTTTTGTCTCTTCTTTGATACGAGCGCAGCAAACCGCGATGCTTGCCATGCTCCACCACTCCTCCGGCAGGGTACCTGCCATCCAGCCTAGCTCTCAAAAACATTTAGAGGAATGGTTTAAAATTCATAATGAAAAAACAAGGAAAGACACCGTGCCTGTCTATTGTGCCTGGCAGCTCAATGAAAGAATGTATGGAGAGTTGCAAGGCCTAAATAAGGCAGAGACCATAAGAAAATATGGAAAAGAGCAAGTTCAAATTTGGCGCCGCAGCTTTGAGGTGGCTCCCCCCGGGGGAGAGAGCCTGGAAATGACAAGTGCTCGTGCTGTTCCCTATTTCAAAAATTACGTATTACCTGCCTTGAAAAATGGAATGAATATTTTCATTGCTGCCCACGGCAACTCCCTTAGAGCAATCATTATGTTTCTAAGTAATTTGTCCAAAGAAGAAGTTGTCCTGCTTGAATTAACGACTGGCAAACCTATCATCTACGATTATCAAGACCCCTACTTTATTCAACAATAATATGCCTTCCATCTACTTTGATAATAGCACGACTACCCGTCCTTCAGAGAAAACGGTTAGTAAAATGCTCCCTTTCTTTTACAGACAGTGGGGAGCTCCATTAGCTCCTCATCATCTGGGACAAGAACTTCTTCCAGCAATCGAAGAAAGCCTTAATCATATTTATAAGCTGCTAAATATAAAAAAAACAGACGCTTTTGTATTCACTTCCTCCGGTGCTGAAGCAGTAAACCATGTCTTTTACTCCATTTATCATGATGTTACTCGTCTAACAGGGAAAAATCAATTCATCACTTCAAATATTGAAGAGGCCCCTGCTACCATGCTGATCAATCGCTTAGAAGATTGGACCTGCGTAGGAAGAATATTGAAAGCAAATCCCTCAGGCTATATTTCCCCAGAAGCGGTAGCTGACGCCATTACACCTCGTACGGCTCTTGTTTCTCTTGCATGGGCTAATGGGCTTACCGGTGTGATTAATCCGATAGCAGAAATTTCTGCAATATGCCAAGAAAAAGATGTTTTATTACATATCGACGCCACTCATGTCTTGGGTAAGCTTTTTTTTCAATTGGAAGATATTAACCCAGCTTTTTTGACTTTCAACGGGGATCATTTACATGCTCCTAAAGGCACAGGAGGCTTATATATTAAAGAGGGAATCAAGTGTAGCAGCTTTATTGTAGGGGGAATGGATCAAGGCGGCAAGCGAGCGGGGACTTTAAATGTACCGGCTCTAGTAGGGCTAGGTGAAGCTTCTTGCGAAGCTCTAGAAGCTCAAGATTTGATGTGTACGGAAGTGGCCCGCTTAAGAGACCTTTTTGAAACCCAGATTACTTCCTCCATTCCTCATACCCAGATATTTTTTCAAGACCAACAGAGGCTTCCTCATATTAGCGCAATTGCTTTTGCAGGTATCAGTAATGAAGCCCTTCTATTTGCCTTAAATAGAAAAGGTGTTTATGCTAGTATGGGAGGAGGAAATTTTCAGCAGCTAAAATTAATCCTCATGGCTTCTGCTAGGGATGAAACATTAGCTTCTTCAACGCTAAGCTTTAGTTTTTGTAAAGATAATTCTGAAGATGAGGTCATGCATGCAGTTGAAATTATTAAAGATTGTGTGTTGAAGCTGCGTAAACTTTCTTCACACCTTTACTTTCATCATTGAAGAGATAAATATGGGGATTTTGCAATTTGTCCATCCGTTTACTTGGACACGTTACAGCAAAAAATTAATCAGTAAAATTGATCATCCTTATTGCGGAGGAATTTTCCTAAAGGAAGATGCTGCCGAAAGGGGAATGTTTTTTATAGAAGGCTCTGCCGGTAGCTTAGAAGAAGGAAATATAGTCTCTTTTTATTGGTTGGTAGATAAAGACGATGGAGTGATTGTAGATGCAAAATTCCAATTGTTTGGCCATACAGCCTTGATTGGCGCCTCGGAAGTAGCTTGTGAATTGCTAGTAGGAAAAAATTATCTTCAAGCTCAGCGCATAAATGCAGATCTTATTGATAGGCAAGTACGCGATCGTGCCGATGAGGCTGCTTTTCCTCATGAAACTTATTCTCACTTAAATCTAGTGTTGGAAGCCATTGAAAATTGTGCCGAGCAATGCATAGGCATACCCCTTGCCGATTCTTATTTGACTACACCTGTGCCTGTAAGTATGGACAATGTAATTCCAGGAGGTTATCCTGGTTGGAAAGAATTACCTTTAAAGAAAAAGTTAGCGGTTATTGAAGAAGTGTTAGATCAAGATATCCGTCCTTATATTGCTTTAGATGCGGGTGGAGTTAGTGTTCTAAATTTGCTGGAAGATAAAGAGCTGCTTATTGCTTACCATGGTTCCTGTACTTCGTGCTACTCTTCTGTAGGTACGACTTTATCTTATATTCAACAAATTATTCGTGCTAAAGTGCATCCGGAGATCAATGTTATTCCGGAAATGAAAGAGATAACGGGCTAAAGGCTATTTAGGCTGACCTGGGACTAAGCCTCGATCATTTCCTTATTATTTTCACTTAAAAAAAGAAAAACTAAATATTTGTAGTAATGTTTACTAGCGTACAATATGGTTTTCTATAGCTTTACAACGTTTTGAGAATGCTAATCTGTTTTAATTATACATTGAGCGCAAAAACGATGCAGACTTTTTCGGCTACCGTCTAAAGCGCTTTTTTAGTTCTCTAGGAATACTTTCCAGCGGATTGCCATCTAGCCTCAGATCTAACAGATGTTCAGTTAGCTGCCCTATCTCTTCAGGAAGAATAGTGAGCCGATTATCGGATAAATCAAGTTTTTGCAGTTGAGAAAGACACCCTATCTCGGCAGGAAGTATAGCTAGCTGGTTGTAGTCTAAATTAAGCATTTCAAGCATAGTCAGCTGCCCTATCTCTGCAGGAAGAGATGTAAGCTGGTTGTAGTCTAAATCAAGCATTCTAAGCTTAGCTAGCTGCCCTATCTCGGTAGGAAGAAAAGTAAGTTGGTTATCGAATAAACCAAGCTTTTGCAGTTGAGATAGCTGCCCTATCTCAGCAAGAAGAGAGGTAAGCTGGTTGCCGCTTAAGAAAAGCTCTTGCAGATTAGAGAGCTGCCCTAGTTCTGTAGGAAGAGAGTTAAAATTGTTGTGGCTTAAGTTAAGACTTTGCAGCTGCGACAGCATCTTTATCTCTGTCGGAAGGGTAGTAAGCTGATTGTAATTTAAGTAAAGCTCTTGCAGCTGAGTGAGTTGCCTTATCCCTGTAGGAAGGGTGGTGAGGTGGTTACCGATCAAGCTAAGAACGCGCAGCTGCAAAAGCTGCTCTATCCCTGCTGGAAGAGTGGTGAAGTGGTTGTTGTTTAAGTAAAGTCTTCTTAGCTGCGAAAGCTGCCCTATCTCTGCAGGAAGGGAGGTGAGCTGGTTATTGCCTAAGTAAAGCTCTTGCAGCTGCGAAAGCTGTCCTATTTCGGCGGGAAGGGTGATCAAGTGGTTGTAGTTTAAGTAAAGCTCTTGCAGCTGCGAAAGCTGTCCTATCTCCATAGGTAAAAAGGTCAAGCCAAGTCCTCGTAAATCTAAGCTTTTAATATCTCTGCCATGCCCTTCAATCCACTGCTCAAGTAGCTCTCCTTTTTTTGTTAAAGACAAATACTTGATTTTCTCTTGCTCTAAGTACTCCTCTCCACCAGGAAGTTTTTTCCACATCAATAGACGATTAATATTTATAAGATAAGAGGTATAGTTAGTCAGAGTAAAAAACCTTGTTTCTTCATTTTTCCATTTAAATTCTAGCTTCATAGGAGCAAGAGAGCTAACTAAATTAAAGGTTTGTTTGAAAATTGCGTTGACTTTTTCTACTTCTGAAGGTCTATCTTCTAGCTTATAAATTTTGTCTAAAATAAGTGCCTGTTCGCTAGCATTTCCTTGAGGAAAATGCATTTTACCTATTTGCTTATAAAGCGAGGGCATGACCTCAGTAGCTAACAGGTGTCTCCATCGTGTACAAACGCTAAATAAGGCAGGCGAGGTGCTATGCTCTAAAATGGGGGTTAGTATCTCATTAGGTAAATGGTCGATAGTAACAGAAGAGATGGGATTCATGGTATGCTTTCTCTAAAGTATATACATATTTTTGATTACTTTTTAAGGGAATGCTTATATAGGGAAGAAGCAAAATAGGCAAGATAATACAGAACTAGATACTTAATCTTTAATTTTGCCTAGAGAGAGATATAAAAATTTGCTGAGAAGCTTCTATTGCCTTAATAAAGAGAAGATGATTGCAGCTGGTAAGGTTATTGGATAAAAGAAATTTTTATGTCTTTAAAAGCTTTGGAAACGCTAGTTTTCTTCTTTTAACAACTTAGGTGATAAAGACAGCCGGCTTTATCCTAAAAAAAGCCGGCTTACTTTTATCTCGCGCATCGAAAAGGTATGGCAGTTTGCCAAAGTGCAGCCCTTAAGAAATTATTTAAATTAATTTCTATCAAGGAAGTAAAAGTTCCCCCGCGTAGAATCTTTGGATGCGACCGTTTGGCAATCGTAGCACAAGAGCTCCCTGCTCATCAATCTCTTCAAATGTGCCCTCGTGTTTGTTGATACGGATAATGTCGCCTGGCTGATGGAGGATACCTTGTTTAAAATCCTCTAGCAAGGGCTGAAACCCTTTTTCAAGAAAAAGATCAAGCAATGGCATGAAATTATTTTTTAGCAGATCTAGAACGTGAGAGGTTTTAAAAGTTTGCTCTGTTTCTATGAATAACGAAGTGGCTGGTTGATCAATTTGGCTAGTGATTTCTAAAGGCATATTAACATTCATGCCAATCCCCAGCACGATAGCGCTTTGGTAGTTATCCATGATAGTTTCACAAAGTATGCCAGCGATCTTTTTTTTGTTTATTAAAATATCGTTAGGCCACTTCAAGCAAGGTTGGAGGCGCAACTCTTTTAGTGTTTTCAGAGCAGCTAAAGCTAAAACTTGGGGAATATTAGCTATAAACGTTTGTCTGCTATCTACAAAAAATGTGAAGGTAGCATAAATATTTTGAGCCGCAGGCGAGAGCCAGCGACGCTGGTATTGCCCTCGGCCCATCGTTTGGTGATCAGCAAAGACAAGGGTTAGGCAGGCAGGATCAAAATTTTTGTAATTTTCTTTAGACCAACTGTTTGTAGAATCTAAAGTATTAAAATAAAGACAATTGATTTTCATATAAAGGACGTGCTCGTATAGAATAGCTGATATTCTATCTTAAGATAAAATTTATGTGGAACTACCAATACCTTTCTCGTATAGATTTTCGCATTATTCCTATAATATTAGGATTAATGGTAATGAGCCTTCTTGTCATCTCAGCCTACTCTCTTGAAGGATCTGCAGAGATCACAGAGGAAAGGTTTATTACACCTATGGTTAGGCAGCAAATTCAATGGTTTATAATAGGAGGGTTTGTTTTTATTTTTTTTGCAGGTTTTGATTACAATAAATTGCGCGAGCTGGCCTGGATTTTATATGCCCTAGTGCTCTTATCTTTAGTTGGCTTATTTTTTACAGATTCAATTGCGCGGGTCAATCGCTGGTATCGCCTTCCATTTCTTAATATTAGCTTTCAACCGTCGGAATATGCTAAGCTGATCGTAGTCATCACTTTGAGCTGGTTTTTAGAAAGAACCAAAACAGATTCCCATTCTTTTCGTACAGCTTTCTTTAGCATGATTATTGTAGGCATTCCCTTTATTCTAATCCTTAAGCAACCTGATCTAGGGACGGCTCTAGTTCTTTTTCCTATCACTCTTGTCATGTTTTACTTCGGAGATATGCATCCTCAGATAATTAAAGCGATGACTTTTGTAGCTTCTATAGTCTTAATTGTGGTAGCCCTAATTTTTCTGGGTGTGCTTCCTCATGAAAAATTAAGACCCTATGCAAGTCTTATCTTAAAAGATTATCAGTTTGATCGACTCAATCCTTATACTCATCATCAAAAAAGTGCCTCTATTGCTATCGGCATAGGAGGACTAACGGGAGTAGGGTTTAGAAAGAGCGAATATACAAGCGGTGGTTGGCTTCCTGCTGCTTATACGGATTCAGTTTTTCCTGCTTTTGGTGAAGAATTTGGCTTTATCGGCTTGCTTCTTATGCTTATGCTTTTTTATGCTTTAATCTATTTTAGCTTTCAAGTATCAGTAGTGGCTAAAGATCATTTTGGTAGATTATTATCAGCAGGGATAACAGTTTACCTGGCTATGCACATTTTAGTTAACATTGGTATGATGAGTGGCTTTTTACCCATTACGGGTGTTCCTTTAGTATTAGTTACATATGGAGGATCTTCTACTTTATCTACTATGATGGCCCTAGGAATTTTACAAAGTATCTATAGTCGGAGGTTCATGTTTTAATGACTAATTACCAAACCCATCATTTTATTTTTCATCCAGGAGTTTGGATCGGGGAGGGAAAAATAACTTTTAGCACTTCTCCTGAAAGCTTACATTTTTATACAAAATGGGTAGTAGACAAGCAGAAGGAAAAGATAGGTTACATCTGCCAGCAGTCTGTAGAAATATTGGGGATAGATGAACAGGTGTCTAATCAATTGACCTTTTTCGAAATGGCTCCCGCTTCTTTTAGCGTCAGGTTGGAAAATGAGCTTATAGGAAGCGTAAGTGGTAAAGGGGTAATAGATGCTAAAATTATAGCCTGGGAATACCCTCTAAGCAATGACTTTGAAGGTTTCGAAGTTTATGAGCTGCAGGAAAATGGGGATTATTTGTTGCGTGCCGAATATAACTCTTCCGATCAGTATCGGACCATCATAGAGGGAAAAATATGGAAAAAATCTACATAAATTTGTTGTTGCTTTTTTTAACTGGATGCATGGCTCCTATAATGACTACTGCAGGTTTTGAGGAAATAGCACCTGGCACTTCTATAACAGCCATTGAGGCTCACTTTGGCGCTCCCTATGCGGTAAATAATCTGCCTAATGGTCTTCAAGAGTATATTTATATCCAGCGCACTTCTCTTTCCTCTTCTGCCGTAGATCAGCTATCTTATGTCTTATATGTATCTCAAGGAAAAGTTATTTCTAAGAGCTTAAAAAGTGATTCTCAGGCTTTATTTCTTAATTACTACTAGTTAAAGCTTTGCTTTAAGCCCCAGCAGCAAAAAGAAAAGCTAATAAGATCTTTGCTGATAGAATAAAAAAGACATTTTTTATGTGCCTTATACGCTTTTAAGCAGCTTCCTTAAAGATAATCCTCTATCTACGATTAAATAAATCAATCTAAAAACTTTATTTATTGGACCAAGAATGTAGAGAAGAGACGCGTCTTTATAGTGCTCGCCTAATCTAAGCTTATGAGCTTAGGGGATGGAGACTGTCTAGGCAGTTTTTTTGCATAAGAAAATAAGAGACTATACATGAGAAAAAAAAGCTGTAGAACTTAGGCCAAGCTTAAGCTCTACAGCATAAAAACAATTACGCTTTAATTTTGATGTCCACGCCCGCTGGTAAGGTCAACGTTTTAAGAGCGTCGATAGTTTTACCGGTGGGGTTAAGGATGTCAATAAGACGTTTGTGCGTGCGCATCTCAAATTGTTCACGCGATTTGCGGTCAATGTTAGGTGAGCGCAAAACAGTAAATTTTACAATACGTGTGGGCAGAGGAATAGGACCAGCTATTGCTGCACCTGTACGCTTTGCTGTTTCTACGATATCTTCAGTAGAACGGTCGAGGATCCGTTGGTCGTATCCTTTAAGCCTAATACGAATCTTTTGACGCGCCGGCTTGTGCACCTTTTCTTGCTTTATTTGTTTCTCTTGTTGTTTTGCCATAGGATGATAAACCTTATTTCTTGATAATTTCTTCTTGTATTTTTGCCGGCACTTTTTCAAAGTGGCTAGGTTCCATTACATAGGTTGCACGTCCTGAGGATAACGAGCGCAACAAGGTGGAGTAACCAAACATTTCGCTAAGCGGAACCTCAGCATGGATGAGGACCGCGCCTTTATGGTTTTCTTGACCTAAAATCTGCCCACGGCGGCGGTTAAGATCGCCAATTACATCGCCCATATATTGTTCAGGAGTAGTCACATCCACTTTCATGATAGGCTCTAATAGAATCGGCTTACCTTTTTTAGCAGCCTCCTTAATAGCCATAGAACCACATATTTTAAAGGCCATCTCGTTAGAGTCGACATCATGGTAAGAACCAAATACAATAGAGACTTTAACATCTACTAGATTGTATCCAGCAAGCACACCCGTAGCAAGGCCTTCTTCAATCCCTTTAATTGTCGGAGGTATATATTCTCTGGGAATCGATCCTCCTACAATTTTGCTAACAATTTCATTGCCCTTGCCTTTCTCGTTTGGTTCAATTTCTAGCTCGACGTGAGCATATTGACCACGGCCGCCGGATTGTTTAACAAACTTAGTTTGGCTAGCAGCTGGCGAAGTAATGGTTTCCTTATAAGAAACTTGTGGTTTACCGACGCTAGCTTCTACGTTGAATTCACGCTTCATACGATCGTGCAAAATTTCAAGGTGAAGTTCGCCCATACCCGCAATGATAGTTTGTCCCGTTTCTTCGTTAGTGTAAACTCGGAAAGTAGGATCTTCTTCGGATAAGGAAGAAAGAGCCTGAGCTAGCTTTTCACGGTCACCTTTAGATTTCGGTTCAATCGCCATAGAAATTACAGATTCTGGAAACTCCATTTTTTCGAGCAAGATAGGATGCTCAGGAGAACAGATGGTGTCGCCTGTGCTAGCTTTCTTTAGCCCAATACAAGCTGCAATGTCGCCTGTATAAAATTCATCTTTCTCTTTACGCTGGTTGGCATGCATTTCTAAAAGACGGGAGATTCTTTCTTTACTATCTTTGGTACTGTTGATTAAGTTCATCCCTTTCACTAATGTACCGCTATAAATACGAATGTACGTTAAACGGCCCACGTAAGGGTCTGTCATAATCTTAAAAGCTAAGGCAGCAAAAGGTGCATTATCTTCAGGCTTCAAGAAGATATCTTCATTGGTTTTAAGATCATGGGCTTTAATTTGGCCACGGTCAAGGGGAGATGGCATCCAGTTAACCACTGCGTCAAGCAGGTGCTGCACACCTTTGTTTTTGAAAGCAGAACCGCATAGCACCGGAGTAAATTTGTTTGTACATACACCTTTACGGATAACCTTATTGATTTCATCCACTGTTAAAGAGTCGGGATTTTCCAAAACTTTTGTCATGAATTCTTCATTATTTTCATCTATAGTGGCTAGTTCATCCAATAACTCTGAACGTAATTGCTTGCATTTTTCCAGCAGATCTGCAGGAATGTCTGCCTCTTCCCAGTCAGCCCCTAGGGTTTCATCGTGGAAGAAAAAAGCTCTCATACAGACTAGATCGACCATACCCTTGAACTCCGACTCTGCGCCAATAGGACAGTGAACGGGGATAGCATTAGCATGAAGCTTTTCACGCATGGTTTTAATCGCATCGAAGAAGTCCGCACCAATACGGTCCATCTTGTTAACAAACGCAATTCGTGGAACACCGTATTTATCTGCTTGACGCCATACTGTTTCAGACTGAGGTTCTACTCCAGAAACTGAGCAAAATACAGCTACTGAACCATCTAAAACTCGCAAGGAACGTTCAACCTCAATGGTAAAATCCACGTGTCCAGGAGTATCGATAATATTAATTTTGCACTCTTTCCAGAAAACTGTGGTTGCCGCGGAAGTAATCGTAATTCCACGTTCTTGCTCTTGCTCCATCCAGTCCATGGTAGCCGCGCCTTCGTGCACTTCACCCATGCGGTGTGTACGGCCGGTATAATACAGAATTCTTTCTGTGGTTGTAGTTTTACCGGCATCAATGTGAGCCATGATACCAATATTACGTACATTTTTAATGTGTTCTTTCTCAGGTCTAGCCATAATTAATTCTTTCCTTCGTTACCATTTATAATGAGCAAAAGCTTTGTTAGCTTCAGCCATTCTATGGGTGTCGTCTTTCTTTTTAATGGTGGTACCTTGATTATGGAAGCAATCAACTAACTCTGTAGATAGACCTTCTTCCATGGAGCGCCCGGTTTTAGCGCGCGAGTGATTGATAATCCATCCCATTGCCATTGCGATGCGGCGGTTAGCAGGAATTTCAATAGGTACTTGATAGGTAGCACCACCAATACGCCGGGATTTAACCTCTAAGGCGGGCTTAGCGTTTTCTAAAGCTTGCTCGAAAGCTTCTAAAGGGTTGTCTGCTTTGATGCGCTTGGCAAATTTTTCTAAAGCATTATATACTATTCTGCGAGCCACAGATTTGTTTCCACCGATCATCACCCTATTGATAAACTTAGCAAGCAAAGTGCTGCCATAAAGTGGTTCAGGGTCAATGTGTCTTTTTTCTGCTCTACGTCTTCTTGACATTTTTTCCTCTTCGTTGATGTATTTTTTTATACTTGGCAGTTTTAAAGCTTCTGCCTTTATCGAAGATCGAATGCTTCACCTGGATTTTAGGAAAGTTATCCTAATAAGCCTGCGCGTGATTGGCGTTCTTTTTAATATTGATAGAGCGCGAACCACGGGCCAAAATATCCATTGAGAATATTCTAGCGTTACTTGGGCCGTTTTGCCCCATATTTCGATCTTGATTTTTTGCGATTCTGTACAGCTGCACAGTCTAATGTTCCACGTACGATATGATAACGTACACCTGGAAGGTCTTTTACACGGCCACCACGGACAAGTACAATGCTATGTTCTTGCAGATTATGACCTTCACCACCAATATAGGCGATTACTTCTTGGCCAGTTGATAAACGTACCCATGCTACTTTACGAAGAGCTGAATTGGGCTTTTTAGGTGTTTTAGTTTTTACCTGTAAGCAAACGCCACGTCTTTGTGGACATTTCAGCAAAGCAGGAGACTTGCTACGTCTTTTTTTAGGTGTACGAGGTTGCCGTACAAGTTGGTTAATTGTGGGCATGTGATTCCCTTTCTCCTTATTAATTAATGATAAGTGCCCCTTCTCATGAGATAGATTTTGAGAAGCTATGGGGGGTAGTATAGGAAAAAATTACTTTTATGAAAAGAAGTTTTGTTCACTCGTTTACTAGATAGGTGTCTACTGTTTGCTTGCCTGTCATTGACTTTATTCATTTTTCAGCTATACTTTCCCCTTCATATACAAAGGATAGCATGAAAAATCTCTCAATTTTGGGCAGTACAGGCTCAATTGGTCTAAATACATTGAAAGTAGCCAGACATTTGAAAGATAAATTTCGAATAGTAGCTCTTGCCGCTAAATCTAATATTGATTTGCTAGAGCAGCAAGCTTTGGAGTTTCATCCCGAGCTCGTCTGTGTCTACGATGAAAAAATGGCGATGGAGCTAAAAAGAAAACTTCCTCATGTAGAAGTGGTGACAGGCCTTGAAGGTCTGCAAGCGGTAGCTACGCATGGAAAGGCGGAAATGGTCATTTCGGCGATGACAGGGACGAGAGGGTTAGCTCCTACAGTAGCTGCTATCCAAGCAGGTAAAAACGTAGGATTAGCTAATAAAGAATCTTTAGTTTCGGGTGGAGAGCTTATCATGTCATTAATTAAAAAGAATGGCGTGCATCTACTTCCTATTGATAGTGAGCATAGTGCTCTTTTCCAATGCTTAAATGGAGAAGATCCTAAAAAAATTTATCGCATGATTCTGACTGCTTCAGGAGGCCCTTTTCGTGCTTGGTCTAGCGAGCAGCTAGCTCAAATAAGTGTTGAGCAAGCATTGGCTCATCCTACTTGGAATATGGGCCCTAAAGTGACGATTGATTGCTCGACATTAATGAATAAGGGATTAGAAGCAATAGAAGCACATTGGTTGTTTAGTATACCTATGGAGCAAATCGAAGTTGTCATTCACCCTCAAAGTTTGATCCATAGCATGATCGAATTTACAGATGGATCTATAATGGCACAAATGGGAGAGCCTAACATGATTGTTCCCATTCAATATGCAATGACTTATCCGGAACGCCATGTAGGGATGTTGGCTAAATTTGATTTTACAAGAATTCATGAATTTCAATTCTATCCTCCCGATTTTAAAAAATTTCGTTGCTTGAGCCTTGCATTTGAGGCTATACGCCAGGGAGGTAGTTTACCTTGTTATATGAATGCTGCTAATGAGACTTTAGTTAGCCGCTTTCTAAACAAGGAAATTGGCTGGCAAGATATCAGTAATAAATTGGAAAAAATGATGAGCGCCCATCCCCTATCCAAGGTAAATACTTTAGAAGATGTTCTTGCTATCGATGAGATAGCGCGAGAGGAAGCTAAAAAGGCTTAAAGCAAAACTTATAGGTTTTTTATATGAAAGGAGGCCAACCAGGATTGCGAAGCCCTCTCTAGGAAAAGAAAAGGTAAAATAAATTTTATTATGTGCCTTAGCTTCTTGTTGCTTTACGAAAGGCCTAACGTTAAATTCTTCACTTAGCGCTTTTTATGGTCGATTACTAAGAGCTTAATTTTTAATTTCTAATTAGGCTACTTTAAGTAACGATAAAAGCTTAAAAATTTAAAAGAGACTGATGTATAAAGAAATCAACTTTTAATTCGTCTGATTTTACCAGGCTGGCCGTGCAGTTTTAGTGTTGCTAAAGCTTTTGTTTTATGGCATACTTCTGTCTTCTTAATCATTCATTTTTGTTAAATTAAAGGGTTATATCGATCATGATCTTTAGCTTTTTGTACATTATACTTGCTGTTCTTGCACTGAGTTTTTTGATTTTTATTCACGAGCTAGGTCATTATTATATGGCCCGCAGAGTAGGCATGCGGGTAGAAACATTTGCTATCGGTTTTGGTAAGCCTATATTTTCTTGGATACGCGACGGAGTTAAATGGCAGATTGGCTGGATCCTTTTTGGAGGCTATGTCAAGATTGCAGGCCAAGACCTTGGTAAAGATCAATCTTCTTACGAAGCACCCGACAGCTTTTTTAGCAAACGTCCTATAGAGCGAGTCAAAGTAGCTTTTATGGGACCTTTTGTGAATCTTTTATTCGCATTTATTGTTTTTTGCCTACTTTGGGTGAGTGGAGGAAGGTACAAAAATTTTAGCGAGTACACGTCTAAAATTGGCTGGATAGATCCTAAATCAGAACTTTATAAACATAATGTGCGTCCTGGCGATGAGCTTATTTCTTACGATAATAAGCAGTTTCAAAGCTCTAAAGATCATCTGTATGCGGCTATGATGGGTGCCCACCTCATCCAGGTACAAGGAAAAAAGGTTGCCTACGACACAGGCGTGAAAACTCCTTTTGAGTTCACGGTAAAAACTTATCCTCATCCTGCAGCTATGGAAAAAGGAATTTTGACCACTGGCATTCTCCAACCGGCTAATTATATCCTTTACGATAGGCTACCTAATGGAGCTGAAAATCCTTTACCCGATGGTTCGCCTTTACAAGGAAGTGAAATTCAATATGGCGATCGTATTGTCTGGGCAGATGGAGAATTGATTTTCTCCTCTACGCAGCTTAGTAGCATGCTGAATGATGATCGGGTCTTACTGGTGGTACAAAGAGGGGATAAGCGCTTTTTAGCTAGAGCGCCTCGAATTCCTGTGCAAGAGTTACGTTTTGATGCCCATATGAAGGATGAGTTAACGGATTGGCAGTATGCGGTGGATTTAAGCCACCTAAAATTACAAGATCTTTACGTCCTACCTTACAATTTAACTAATCAAGCCGTAGTAGAAAATTCTCTTAAATTTATCGATAAGGAAAAAGAAGAAGAAGCATTCCCTCCCGTTCCTTTCTCATCCCTTGAAGCCGCTTTACAGCCTGGCGATAAAATTCTTGCTATTCATAATACTCCTATTAAGAGTTCTGCTGAATTATTGCAACAATTGCAATCAAAAAGAGTAACACTCATCGTACAAAGAGAGCTTAAAGCTCCTACTCCTCTTCCTTGGCAAGAGGCCGATAAGGCTTTTGATCAAAAGCTGCATTGGCAGGATTTACAAAAGATTATTGATAGTATGGCTGCTTTAAATCCTTTGCAACAAGCGGGTGAATTTATTCTTTTAAATCCTCTTGAACCTAAAACTCGCAGTCAAATTTTCTTATCACCTGAAAAGCAAGCATGGCTAGCAGCAGAAACCCTTCAGGAAAAAAAGCAAATAGAAGCTGTTGAAGATCCTGAGCTAAGGGCTCGTGCTATGCAACATTTTACTGTTAAAGAAAAAGAGCTGATGCTTGGGCTCCCTGCCGCTCAAGATTCTAAAGTTAATTATAATCCTGCCCCCACTCAAATGTTTATGAGTGTTTTCGATGAAATTTGGCGTACCCTAAAAGCTTTATTTACCGGAGCGCTTAATCCTAAGTGGATGAGTGGCCCGATTGGTATCGTGCAAGTGGTGCATGATAGCTGGATGATTAGCATGCAAGACGCTTTATTTTGGATAGGAGCGATTAGCCTTAATCTAGGAATCTTAAATCTCTTGCCCGTTCCTGTCTTAGATGGAGGAACAATCGTCATGTCCTTTATGGAAATGCTGACAGGTAGAAAAATTAGTTCTAAGATGTTAGAAAAGTTAGTTTTACCTTTTGCTATCCTCCTGATCGGCATGTTTCTATATTTGACCATTAATGATCTAAGTCGTATTTTTGGCGGCTTTTTTCATTGGTAAAAATTTCCATAGTTCTTAAAAAAAAATTGCCTGTTGCTGGCAGGCAATTTTTTTATTAAGTACATATAAGCGTAGGCTGCAGGCTCCTAAAAAAGTTTGCATGCTTTATTTTTGTAGAATGTAATAAATCTTTAAAGAGCTGTTTTGATCCTAAAGAGGCGGTTGCAGTACTAGCCTATAAGCTAAATTACCTCATAGGGGTCCAGCCTATCCTTTATAAGCTTTAAAGTCTTCCTTAATTGTCTAATCGATTAACTACAGCTTTGATTAGGTCTTGCAGAGTAACCTTATTGGATTAAAAAGCTGTGTAATAAGCTACCTTATGAGTGCCGTTTAGGTTATACTTTAATAAAAGCCAGTGTATTCTTATCTTTATGGCTATCTAAAGTAGTTTTTAGACGATCATAACTCTAGTAGCCTTCACCTTTTGTCTCTTTTTCTATCAATAAAATCTGCCCATCTTTTGGCTTAATTTCTACAAGAAATCGCCTGATCGGGCTTTGGCTCCAGCCTAAGCTCACATGGTAGTTAGTTGGCACGGCTAATGGAGAGGAAAGATTTTCTTCTTCTTAGGTAATTCTTTTCGGAGTAATTTCCAGCCATCTAGTTTCTCTTTATCTAGAAAAGGCCAGATTTTATGACTAAAAGCTCTCTATAACTTTACTTTTGCTGATTGCATTTTTGCCTTGGATTAACTTCTTTAAAGACATTATTTTTTTATGTTCTCCATCTGCCAACTAATCGTTATAGATTATTAGGATTTATTACCCCTGAGCATAATAAGGGAGTTACATAGAAAGCGAAAAAATAGCATATTAAAAAGGAAATAATCGACATTGTTGTTTACAAATTAAGATTTTCTGTTTATTCCTTAAAGGAGAAATAAAAACTAGATCTTACATGGGAGAGAATTAATTTATAAAATTAGAGATTCTTTATAATTTTTTATGAAAAATGAAAGGAGGGAATATGAGTTCTATTCAACAAGCGATTAACCAAACCTGCGCTATCATGAGGCCTTTCTTTACTACTATTGATATTAGCCTAGATATTGCGCAAATGATTACCGATGAAAATGTCTCCAAACTTAGGACTGCGGCGATAGTTTCTCGAACAGCTGTATTAGTACTTAATATATTTTCTTTAGTAGGGGAGAAAAAAGACTTTTCCAATCATACGTTAAAAACTCTCAAAGGAATTGAACTAGGTGCTCGCATGGTGGATGGGCCTATCCAATTTTCAAAACATATAAAAGATTTAAAAGAGGAGAAATATACATTATCAGCAATCATTCGCTTGATTACAAAAGGCGCCATTAATCCTTGTACAGGGATATTAAGAAATATTTGCGAATTAAGTATCTTTAATGAAAAAATCTATTTAGAAAAATTGGCTAAAACTTCTGAAGCCATGCGTCCCCAATGGGAATATGATAATGCTGAGCATCCTAACCTTATCGGATATAAAAAGATTGATCGTCAAGAATGCGAAAGAAATATTCAATTATTCGAAAAACTCAGTGCTGGCTTTAATATCGCCGAAGCAAGCGTATATAGCATAGAGGCAAGCTACTATCTGATCATACAAAAATTTTTGGAAGAGGCTTTAAGACAGGCTGCCATCCGAGAAAGCCATGGAGGGCAACAGGTAGTTCAGCATATAAATCCATTGCCGGCAACTGATGCCGCTCAATTGCCTGAAAACATCGTAGATGCAGATCATCTTTTTAACTTCAAAAAATTACCATTAATTCCTGTCGAATTTCACCAAGATCCTACTTTGAGTAAATATAGCTGTCCTTTAACCCTATCTCCTATACGTAATATTGTACAAGATCCTACTGCCCGAGGCGAAGAGCCCATATTCTATGAACGAGATGCTATTGCTTTATGGCTGGCTAGCAATCAAACTTCTCCTATGACCAGACGTCCCTTAACGCTAGAGCAATTATTTCCTCGCTTTGATTTGCAAGAGCTTATTGATGCAAGATTAGAATTTTTTGAAAATGCTGTTAAAGATTTTTTAAGAGAAAAAATTAACGAAAGCTTAGCACATTAGCAATAAGTTTAAAAAGTGAGGATAATCAATGAGCGCACTAGAAATTGCAAGCCTAGTGGTAAAAGGCTTAGAAATCATTCCCGCGGCCACAGAAATTATACGTGTATGTCACAAGTCAGATCGCTTAAATACTGAGGAGAAATTATCTATAACGGCCGAAGCTCTTTTTGTTTTTTTTAGAGCCTTGGAAGTCGGCTTCCAAGGTACGCGCCTAGCCACATCTGAAAAAGTGGATCAATTTTGTAAGGAAATAGGAGTTTCGGCAGACGAGATTAAAATTGGTTTAACCCTTTCTTCTAATTTTGCAGACGTTGGACGCATAACTTGCCATAAAATAGGTTCTAATGAGCGTTTACCTATAGCTATGATAGATATTTTGGCAGTAGCCATCTTTAAAGTAAGCGAAACTGTCGATCAGATTTCTAAATTAGAGACTTTATCCGCTCAAACAAAAGAAGCTTTAAGTTGGGTGGACACAGGTGGAAACCTTGCCGCTACTAGTCTTAGTATGGGAGTTACAAGCTATCGAGTTTATACTAATAGAGAGAAAATCTTTTTGGCGACAAAGCTTATCTTTAAATATTTAGCTCACATCCATCAAGAGCCTGTGGTTGTAGAAATAAAAGGTAAATATGAAGAGGATGCGAATAAAAATGCGGAAATTTTAAATGCTAAGAATAGGCAGTTATTATTACGCATGATTAAGTGGTATAATTTAGAAGAAATTCCCAGTACCTTTCATAAAGATCCTATTTTCTCTCAATACATATGTGCTATCAGCGGTAAACCTATTCGAAGGCCTGTTAGAGCCTTGCATGGCTTGGGAAAAACACTTTATGAACGTACAGAATTGTATCAATGGAAGGCCCAGCACCCCCATGAGCTTCCTAATCATTGGCCAGAAGATATTCCTTTTGTGCCTCAAAATATGATGAGCGACAAGAAGATTCAAAAGACTATTGATGCACGCCTAGAAGAGTGTGCAAGCTTTTTTAAAATTGGACTTAACACAAGGAGAACTTAAAGACAAAACTAATATTTCATTTTTATATCTTAACATAAGTCAGCCAGGAGTAATCATGATAGTACCTTCAAGTGTTATTAGAGATAAGAACAGCGAAGACGCAGAAGTTATAGAATATATATATAATCGTTTACCTAAGAACGGGACTTTTTCTAAAACAGATATTAAAGTTTCTAGAGTCATCTATGATTGGTTTAAAGGAGCTGAACATCCTACAAATAAGCCCCTTAATAAATTCTGTGAAATAACTAGAAAAATTACTATAAAAAGGCAAACGGCTTCAAAAATAGGTGAAGGATTTCAAGCCTTTTTTTTGACATTTTTAAATATGGCCCAAAATAAATATAATTTAGATGAGGCAGATGTAGCATATGCAAAAGACGCCATTGAAGAAATTCTTTCAGATGAGCACTTAGAAGATAACCAAAATAGTCGAGAGCTTAAAAGTTTGTATGTCAACTGTAAAACCATAGTTTTTTATCAATCATTAGAAAAAGAAGAACATAAGTACGGCCCCTTATTCACAGATGGGCAAGGAATAGCCTATACGTGTACAGCTGCTGTGGTCGCACACCGAATTACTCCTTTAGCTCTCAGCGTCATTGCAACTATTTTGCAAGCGTCTAAATCGTCATGTACACTTTTTTAATTAAAGGGAGATTTTATATATGCACAATATAGAAAATTCATTATGCCAAGCGTCTCAATATACATTAACAAATACAAATTTACACGAACAAGGTATCCCAGAAGCTTCTTTAGAAGAGTTTGAAAATAAGAATACGTCTTTTGGTGATCTTTTAGGGGGCGCTCAAATGCAGCTTCAAGATAACCAGTCTAGAGATGTGTACAATCGCAAAGAACCACAAGAACTACAGGGATTGCTTAAACAATCTATCGAGAATATCGCAAGCATTTATGAGGCTTCTAAAGAATTAAGCAAGCCTTCTAAAAGCAAGCAATATTCTCTGTTGGTCTCAGAGGTAGAAGAAGAGGTAGCTAAAATAAAAATTTTAGGTGGAGTCTTAACCGATAAAGATCAGGTGGTAGAGAGTAAGCAGATAGAAGACCAAGAGAAGGTTCTTAAGCAAATGTATAAAGATATGCCCTTGGGAGAAAGCATTCTACTTCGGTGGGATATAGAGATGATGAAAGGTATGTCACGTCGTCCCGCAGAAAAGATTTACACTACTTCTTATGGAACATTTGAAAATCCTAATGTCTCACACTTAGAATTATCGCGCTGGTTTTCATCTTATATAACAGAAGGGGCTTTCTTTGGTTTTTGTTGCATGTTTAGGGAGCATGAGCTAGGAGAGGAAAAAGATTTTAATAGGATGTTTACTTGTATTAATCTTACCAAAAGCGATGAACAAAGAAAAATAGAGAGGAAGCTTTATAATGGCAGGCCCTCCTTTTGGGGAAATATTCAATCTTCACTTTTTTCTATTGGTCGAAATCTTTTATCTAAAGATCAATCCTCTGGCGAAGTTGAAGAAAAAAAAGAGACTCAAGCATTAAGCTTATCCTCTACAGAAGTAAGTGTAGCTGGATTTATAAACCTTCCTACCAAGCCCGTAAGCAATTATCAGATCAAGCAGCAAAAGGTACTAGCAAAGCTTGCACAAGATTTGCCTGCAATGATGGAAGTATGGAATGTGGACTCCTTTCAAATTATAACTTCCGAGCAAATGCTAGCTGAAGGCTACGAATACGAAGGTGCTTATTCAGGAGATAGAATTCTACTTTTCCATAAACGGGTAGAAAACCAAGAGGCTGCAATTGCAGCCATGGATCCATTATCAACTCAAGGAAAATCGGATTAGCAAAGAGCTATTAATCGTACATACTCGTCTCCTACCTGCATTTTTATATAAAATGCAGGTGTTTAATTACTAAATGAGAAACGAGCAGAATGATAGTTTGATAATAAACAAGTGTTTTCTATTTTAAATTTGAGGGAAGAAGATTAATATAATTTATTAGCTTTATACTAATTTGTGGTGTTAATAAGAAGCTGCTTTCCTCTTAAAAATCTAACAGGAACCCAGTATGCCTTATCATTTGACCAATCATCCGAGAAAATATGATTTATCTTATAAAGATATAGGACTATCTTTAATCACAGGCTTATCAGGAGCTCCTTATGCTAGTCGACATTGGCAGCTCTCTAACTATGCCAAAGCTAAGCATTGCTTAGGCCATCGTTTGATTGCCTGTATAGAAAGTATTCCTTTTGCAGGCGCTTTGGCAGCTATCCTCGAAAGAATTATTGTTTTTATCCAAGAAAAGCTTTTAAAAAATGGCGTGCTAACCAAGCATAAAGCCGGTACTTCACCTTCTTGCCATGCTATAGCTAACACTCTTGTGGTTTCTCACCTAGCTAGCACTAGTTCCCCTCTACCAGAGACATCTATAGTGGGATTGCTCGATCATGGCCAGTATAGCTTGCAAGATAAGCAATCTAGAGATGTGTACGATCGCAAAGAACCGCAAGAACTACAAGTTTTACTCAAACGATCTGTTGAGAATATTGCTAACATTTACGAGGCCTCTAGAAAGCTAATGAAACCTTCTAGAAGCAAACAATATTCTCTGTTGGTCTCAGAGGTAGAAGAAGAGGTAGCTAAAATAAAGATTTTAGGTAAAGTTTTAGCTGACAAAGATCAGCTGGTAGAGAGTAAGCAGATAGAAGGCCAAGAGAAGGTACTCAAGCAGATGTATAAAGATATGCCCTTGGGAGAAAGCGTTCTACTGCGATGGGATATAGAGATGATGAAAGGTATGTCACGTCGTCCCGCAGAAAAGATTTACACCACTTCTTATGGAACATTTGAAAATCCTAATGTCTCACACTTAGAATTATCGCGCTGGTTTTCATCCTATATAACAGAAGGGGCTTTCTTTGGTTTTTGTTGCATGTTTAGGGAGCATGAGCTAGGAGAGGAAAAAGATTTTAATAGGATGTTTACTTGTATTAATCTTACCAAAAGCGATGAACAAAGAAAAATAGAGAGGAAGCTTTATAATGGCAGGCCCTCCTTTTGGGGAAATATTCAGTCTTCACTTTTTTCTATAGGTCGAAATCTTTTATCTAAAAATCAACCTTCGGATGAAGCTGAAGAAAAAAAAGAGACTCAAGCATTAAGCTTACCCTTCACAGAAGCAAGTGAAGCTGGATTTATAAGCCTTCCTAACAAGCCTGTAAGCAATTATCAGATCAAGCAGCAAAAGGTACTAGCAAAGCTTGCACAAGATTTGCCGGCGATGATGGAAGTATGGAATGTGGATTCCTTTCAAATTTTAACTTCAGAGCACATGCTAGCTGAAGGCTACGAATATGAAGCCGCTTATTCAGGAGATAGAATTCTGCTTTTCCATAAACGGGTAGAAAACCAAGAGGCTGCAAGCTCAGCCATGGATCCATTATCCACTCAAGGAAAATCGGATTAGCAAAGAGCTATTAATCGTACATACTCGTTTCCTACCAGCATTTTTATATAAAATGCAGGTGTTTAATTAATAGAGGGGTAATTGATAAAGTGCTTTTTAATCTACCTTTAAGCAAAGAAAAGTTAATATAATTTTTTTGGCTTTATACTAATTTGTATTGTTAATAAGTGGTCGCTTTCCTCTTAAAAATTCACCAGGGTTTAGGTATGTCTTATCTTTTAACCGATCATCCTAGAAAATATGATTTATCTTATCAAGATATAGGATTGTCTTTAATTACAGGCTTATCAGGAGCTCCTTATGCTACTCGGCATTGGCAGCTCTCTAACTATGCCAAAGCTAAGCATTGCTTGGGCCATCGTTTGATTGCCTGTATAGAAAGTATTCCTTTTGCAGGCGCTTTGGCAGCTATCCTTGAAAGAATTATTGTTTTTATCCAAAAAAAGCTTTTAAAAAATGGCGTGCTAACCAAGCATAAGGCTGTTACTTCACCTTCTTGCCATGCCTCAGCTAACATTCTTCCGGTTTCTCACCTAACTGCCATTAATTCCCCTCCCTATGAGACATCTATATTGGGATTACTCGATCATGGCCAGTACGGCTTGCAAGATAAGCGATCTAGAGAGATGTACGAGCGCAAAGAACCGCAAGAACTACAGGGGTTGCTTAGACAATCTATCGAGAATATCGCAAGCATTTATGAGGTTTCTAAAGAATTAAGCAAGCCTTCTAAAAGCAAGCAATATTCTCTGTTGGTCTCAGAGGTAGAAGAAGAAGTAGCTAAAATAAAAATCCTCGGTAAAGTTTTAACCGATAAAGATCAGGTGGTAGAGAGTAAGCAGATAGAAGACCAAGAGAAGGTTCTTAAGCAGATGTATAAAGATATGCCTTTGGGAGAAAGCGTTCTACTCCGATCGGATATAGAAAGAATGAAAAGTTTGTCACGTCGTCCCGCAGAAAAGACTTACACTACTTCTTGCGGAACATTTGAAAATCCTAATGTTTCTTCTTTGGAATTATCCCGTTGGTTTTCACCCTACATATATGAAGGAAACTACGAATGCTTCAGCTGTATGTATAGAGAGCATGATATAGTAAAGGAAAAAAACTTTAATAGAATGTTTACTTGCATTGGCTTGGATAAGAAGGAAGAACAAAGAAAAATAGAAAGAAAGCTTTATAATGGCACGCCCTCCTTTTGGAAAAATATTCAATCTTCCCTTTTTTCTATCGGTCAAACTCTTTTATCTAATGAAGCTGAAGAAAAAAAAGAGACTCAAGCATTAAGTTTGCCCTCCAAAGATGCACGCGAAGCAGGATTTATAAGCCTCCCTACCAAGCCCATAAGCAATTATCAGATCAAGCAGCAAAAGGTACTAGCAAAGCTTGCACAAGATTTGCCGGCGATGATGGAAGTATGGAATGTGGATTCCTTTCAAATTTTAACTTCAGAGCAAATGCTAGCTGAAGGCTATGAATATGAAGTTGCTTATTCGGGACACAGAATTTTGCTTTTCCATAAACAGGTAGAAAACCAAGGGGCTGGGATGGAAGCCATCAATCCTCTGCCACCTCAAGATTAATCATGAGCGGTCACAGGGGGACCAGATTTACAAGTCATACTTTATAAAACTAACTTATTCGCTTTTGCTTGTCCGTGCGAGCAGACTGAATGCAGGGCTTATTAGGTTAAGCAGTGTCATCTACAATTTCACTACTTTAGGTTCTGACAGACTCTGTTTATTCTTTTAAAACAACATCAAGCGTGAAAAATTGGAGACATAGGATAAAGATTTTCTATCATGAATAATACGCTTTTAATCTACTCCTTATGCAGTCACGTACTTTATAAAATCCCTTTTGCTAAGCAGAGGGATGTCTTTCAGAAGGTTGGGTAGGTAGACTAAGTTTTTTTAAAGCGTATAATTTCTAAGAGGAGGAAAAGTAGGCTACAGTAAAGAAAAGAAGACAGCGCTTTTTTTCGCTGTCTTCTGAAAGGCCGACATCTATTTTTTATTGTCATCAATAATTTCTATGTCTGCTTCCTCTATCGTCTCTTCTCCATTGCCTTGCTTCTGAGATTCTTGCTGCTCAGCACCAAAGCCAGCTCCTGGGCCACCTGCCGTAGACTGCCCATAGGAAGCATCAGGGCTGCCTGCGTGTCCTGCCTTTGCTATGGCTTCCCCAATATGTTGCATTTGGGTTTCCAGTTCTTGTTTAGCTGTTTTTATACGCTCGATATCCACGCCTTCTAAAGCTTTTTTAATAGCCTCGATTTTGCTTTGGATCGTATCGACAAGATCTTTAGGTAGCTTTTCTTTATACTCTTCGAGTGATTTTGCCGCACGGAATGAGAGGGAATCTGCTTCATTGCGAATTTCCACTTCTTCCTTGCGCTTTTTATCTTCTTCGGCATGAAGTTCAGCATCTTTAAGCATACGTTGAATATCGTCTTCACGTAGCCCTGATTGAGCTTCGATACGAATTTTTTGCTCTTTACCACTCGATATGTCTTTTGCAGAAACATGCAAAATACCATCCGCATCGATGTCAAAAGCTACTTCGATCTGTGGAATACCTCGAGGAGCTGGTGGAATATCACTCAAGTCAAATCGTCCTATTTCTCGGTTATCATTGGCCATCTTACGTTCACCTTGCAGAACACGGATTGTTACGGCAGGTTGATTGTCAGCTGCGGTAGAGAAGATCTGTTTCTTTTGAGTGGGAATAGTAGTGTTTCGCTCCACTAGAGGAGTCATTACGCCGCCCATAGTTTCGATACCAAGCGTTAGAGGGGTAACGTCGAGTAAAAGTACATCTTTTACCTCGCCTGTCAAAACTCCACCTTGGATTGCTGCGCCTACAGCGACCACTTCATCGGGGTTAACACCTTTATTTCCTTCTTTGCCAAAAATGTCTTTCACCACCTCTTGCACAGCAGGCATACGAGTCATTCCTCCTACGAGAATAATTTCGTTAATGTCCTCTTTTTTTAAGCCAGCATCTTTCAAGGCTTTTAGGCAAGGCTCTTTAGTACGCTCGATTAGGTTATGAGCTAAGCTTTCTAGTTTCGAGCGAGTTAAGGTTAAAGACAAGTGTTTAGGCCCAGTAGCATCCATGGTGATGAAGGGCTGATTAATCTCTGTCGATTGTGTGCCAGAGAGTTCAATTTTCGCCTTCTCGGCCGCATCACGTAAGCGCTGCAAAGCCATCTTATCATTATGCAGATCGATGCCATTTTCTTGTTTAAAGGTATCAAGAATCCATTTAAGAATTTCGTTATCAAAGTCGTCACCACCCAAGTGAGTGTCACCATTGGTGGCTAGCACTTCGAAAACACCATCTCCTATTTCTAAGATCGAGATATCAAAAGTGCCTCCTCCTAAGTCAAATACCGCGATTTTTTTATCACTCTTTTCTTTATCTAAACCATAAGCTAAGGCAGCGGCGGTAGGTTCAGGGATGATACGTTTAACATCTAAGCCAGCAATACGACCGGCATCTTTCGTGGATTGGCGCTGAGAATCGTTAAAGTAGGCAGGAACTGTAATCACAGCTTCCGTTACTTTTTCTCCCAAATATGCTTCTGCTGTCTCTTTCATCTTAATTAAGATTTGTGCACCCACTTCTTCGGGGCTAACAATCTTATTACCTAATACTTCAAAGACTGCATCTCCATTAGCATTTTTGGTAACTTTATAGGGCACTGTCTTAATCTCAGACACTACTTCATCATATTTACGGCCAATGAAGCGTTTTGAAGATGAAATAGTGTTTTCTGGATTAGTAATAGCTTGGCGCTTTGCAGGAATACCTACAAGGCGCTCATTGCCTTTATAAGCTACGATAGAGGGAGTGGTTCTTGTACCTTCAGCATTAGCAATGACTTTAGGAGCTCCACCTTCCATCACTGCTACGCAGGAATTTGTAGTCCCTAAGTCAATGCCTATAATTTTTGATTTTTTTTGAGTCATCTTTAAAACTCCTTATTTGTAATTTGCTATGTGATGGTTTATTTGGCTTAAGGCCTTATGTGAGTGTTATAGCTTTGCTTTCAGAAAAGGCAACACTCACTCAAGCGTTTTCTGTAATCAATTCAACGTTTACTTTCACTTATTCAGTGGTAGAGGAGGATAAATTTTCCTCTATATGCGTCTCAGGACTTGATTTTTTGGCTACTTTTACTCGAGCAGGTCGAATAATCTTGCTACCCATTTTATAACCTTTAGTATTCTCCTCGACGACAGTCCCTTCAGGAAATTCTGTAGTTTCTATCATTTCTACTGCTTCATGGTGATGAGGGTCAAAGGGCATCCCTATCGATTTAAAAGCATGCACATCATTATTAGTGAGGGCTTCTTTAAATTGATTAAGTATCATTTTAAATCCAGTGGCCCAGTTATTTACCTCTTCAGACATTTGATCTGTAAAAGACAAAGCCTTCTCCATATGATCAAGGGGAGTAAGAAAATCTACTATCACGCTTTGAATAGCCATCTGCATCATTTCTTGTCGTTCTTTATTTAAACGTTTTCTTAAATTTTCTGCTTCAGCAATCGAGCGCAAATATTTGTCTTTATAATCGTGTATCTCTCTTTTGAGATGCTCGAGTTCAAGATCGCTAATATGTACTGTTTTTGGCTCTTTTTTAGGCTTTGTTTCCTTTTCTAAAGATGGGGTAGATTCATCTTCATCAGGTATATCTTCAATAGTCATTTTTTGCTCCTCTTTTACGTACCATTGTGTTCAATCAGCATGAGGGAAGATTCACCCAAAAAGCATGGCTTATCCGGTTGGGTACTAATCGTCCCTCTTTGTGGCTGGCGAAATGTGATTTTGAATTTATAAATACTTCGGGTAATAGCCTCGCTAATGTTTTCTGAAAAGTTATGCAATAAGCCAAATAGATGTCGATAAGGCAAGCGTATAGGGCCTAGCAGTCCTATAGCTCCCACACACTGTTTATTGGCATAATAAGGAACGGTAACTACTGAACATTCTTGCGGGCCTGCAGAAAGAAAATCAAGATCCTCGCCTATCCAAAACTTTAAGGTCTCTTTTTTGCTGCATTCTTTTAGCAATAAACGCATGGAAGGAACGTTTTCAAACAAAGAGAGACAGTGGGTAAGCTTTGAGACATCTTGCATTTCGGGATAAGCTAGCAATTTTGAGAAACCGGTGCGATAGATATCTTCATCGGTAAAATTGGAATAGCTAACGATGTAGCGTACCATAATTTCATTATAGAATAATTGAGCTAAATTTTTTTCTTCTTCAGTAAGATTATCGGGTGTGTTGATATCTATCGAGCTAGAGGATTGATGAATACGGTTGAGTCGCCATTGAAAGTATCTTTCCATTCGCTTTAAGGAGAAGGTGCTCATTCGCTTATCAAGAGGCATGATTTCCGTCTGTATCAAGCCAATGCTAGTAAGAATGATACATAAGCAGCGCGTATGATCAATCTCCACAATTTTTATTTGATTGATATAATCTTGATCAAAACGAGGTGCCGATAAAAAGACGGCGCATTTTGCTAGGTGACTTAATGTTTCAGCAGCTTCTTGTAGATAAGAAGCTAGTTCGTGAGTTTCTTTATCTCGAAGTTTTTGAAGTTCATGTTGGTAGGCTTCTGAAGTCTGCTTTGTGGTAGAATGTTCCTGAGCATATAGTCGGAATGCTTGAGTTGTAGGAATACGTCCGCCGGAAGAATGCTGTTGAGAAAGATAACCTTCTTTTTCTAAATTCGAGAAATAATTACGGATGGTAGCTGAGCTTAACTCTTCAAAACGAAATTCTTTAAGAGTATGAGAGCCGATAGGTTTACCAGTTTTAAGGTATAATTCAATCAGCCCCATTAAAACTTGCCGCTCACGGTTATGTTTAGCCGATTTCTTTACGGTAATAAGCTTTAACGCTTTCAAGATGTGCTCCTTCCTTTGTGAACTTATGATAATTTATCAGGTATTTGCGATCAAGCAATTTTTAGCAGTTAATGTTTTTAATTGCTAAATTTTAGAAAGTCTTCTTTTCAAGAGAGAAAAAGTATCAATGCCCCCCCTTGGTAAGATACACAAAAGGGGGAGTAGCAACTTAAGAGAAGAAGTTTATCTAGAAAGGTTAAGAAAAAATTTGCTTTAGCTTCTAAAAATTAGGCTCTTCGCTAAATATTTTTCTTAGATGCCGCGCAGCATCTTTGGAAGGAGTAGGGGGCGTGGAGTGAGGAGAAGAAAAAGGAGTTGATGAAATTTCATCTTCTATTTCCCCCTGTAAAATTTGCTCGCTATTCTCCACATTAAGCTCATCATTATATAATACTCTTAGAATTCGAGCGGCATGGGTGGCAGGGGTAGGAGGAACAAGTGGAGGTTTTCTTGGAGGAGTAGCCAACACTTCATAACTAGTATCCATTCTTACCTGCGGCGTGCTCTCTATAAAGGGAGGAGGAGTAAGTGTAGGCTCACCTTCGCTGCTTACAGAAGGAATGGCTAGAGATTGATTTAATTGCTGAATCTCAATTGCCTTTTCTTGCAACGTAGTCGTTAAGATGCTAACTTCATTTTGCAATTCTAGGTTCCTAGCAGCTAACCGTTCGACCGTCTTGTTTTTTTTATAGACTTCTACTGCCAATAAAGCACACACTCCTGCTGCAGTTGCTATAATTTTTTCAGAGGAAAATGCTATAAATTTTGCTTCAAAGTTATTCAAAATCCTGGGGTCAGTCAAGGTGATCTGCTCCTGCTTAATACATTTAATGGCTAGTAGAACAGTAGCTGCAGTCGCCCCAAATATTATCGTTTTTACTGTAAAGGAATAAAAATTTTTCTTAGGATTTGAAGGCGGTTGAGGCGAAGCGGCTAATGGAATAGCCGCAGAATCATTCTGCGAAACCTGGCTATTAGGTGTAAGGCTTGACATTTTTGCTTTTCCTTTATTTAAAAATGCTTTTTAAGGATATAAGAAACTGTTAAAGAATAAAAATCTATTGCGTAGGAATAAACCATTAAAATTTTTTTGTTTTTTGCCTAAGACAGAGCTCTAAATGCTTAAAAAAGATTGGCTCTATTTTCGTTCGGACTATTTTATTGCATTTACCATCTTATCGATCGCTACTAAAATTTCTTCCTTGCTTGAATTTCTTTCCATCAGGTGATAGATTTTGTTTCGCAGTTTATCAATGAAATTTTGTGTACCTTCTTTAACTTCATGAATATAGGCTTTAGCTTTGCTCCTGACCTCTTCAACCTCATGCTCTTTATCTTGAATAGCAGTTTTTAATGCCTGAAGCTCTTCAGTTAGCTTTTCAATCTTGGCAACATACACTGGATTCTCAGCTGATGTATTAGCACTTAGATGCTCTGCCACAGTAGCGGAAGAAGTAAGAGCAGGGGTAACATTTTCATCGCTTGAGGGGTTCTCGCTTAATCTTTTTTCTAACTCTTCTTGCCTAACTTTTAAGCTTTGTATTTCTTCCACTTGATGTTTTGACAATTTCATCGTGTTGTCTAAATTTTTTCTTAAAAGCCCAATTTCTTGTTCTTTTTTGGCTAAGCTGTCTTGTGCAATATCAAGTTTTGATTTTGTCTCTTTTAACCTAACTTCAACTGCCCTCTTCTCATAATCGGCTTTAGTGAGCTTCTTCTTCATTTTTTCTATCTCTTTCTGCGTTTCCGAAAGCTTTTTTTCTATCTCTGTTTTCGCTTTCTGAGTGGCATGAAGTTCATTCAGTGCCGTTTGCGCGACCTTGAGATTAGACTCAGAATTTGAAGAATTTTTTACTTCTTCTATTTCCTTTTCTTTGTCAGCAACTATTTTCTTTGTTTCTTCAAGTTGTTGTTGGAGGGCTTGAGTCTCTTCCATTTTAATGCCCATTTTAGCCTTTATTTCATCAATCTGTTGATTAAGCTCACCTATTTGCTCTTCAGCTTTGGCTATAGCCTCTTGTGCATAGTGAAGTCGTTCTCTCGATTGGTGAGTTTCTTCGTTGCTAGTTCGAATTTCTACTTTTAGTGCATCTATTTGTTGATTAAGTTGAGCTATTTTTTGTTTAGCAACTTCATCTTCATGATTAATAGGCTGATTTCTTAATTCTTCTATCTGTTGATTTAAAGCATTATTAGCTTGAAACAAAGTTTTAACTTTTTCTGTAAGCCTCTTAACCAGGTTAATTAATGAAAAAGGAACTTTAAGGCTGCTGGCTAGAATGGTAGAGATAAGTGTTCCTGTTAGCGCAGTAGTAGCACAGGCCCCTGCAATCACAGGAGAAGCAAAAATGAAGGCCGCTACGGCTGCTGCGGTAGAAGCTATGATTGCCAGGCTGCCAAAGCAGATAGTAGCTACTCGACGACCCTGCATATTTCCTGGAGATTCCTTTCTTTGGGTGGAGGGCTGTCCATCTCCTAGGTATAAAGCTTGTAAAGCGTTATTTATTACTTCTTGTGTCATTTTGTTTCTCCTTAGAAAATTCAGCGTAAAATGACCTTAAGTTTATAAGTGTACTTAGGTTTTTTTACAAGAGGAATATGATTTAGTTAGGGAAGATAACTTTTTAAAAGGGAGCCTATCTATTATTGTTTAAATTTTCTGCTTGCTTTTTATTCTCTAAAAGAACAAAGTATTTGGCTTTATTTTTTTATTTGTCGAAGAATATAATAAGAAAAGCAGCTTGAAGGCAGGTCTTGCTAGATAAAGCAAGACCTTAAAAGAAAGATAAAATGATCAGCCTTTATTGCTTATTTCTTCATAGTGAGAGAAGCAAGACATTGCTCGACAAGAGGGATAATCTTTTTGTTAGTTTTTTTATTTTCTTCTAATTTAGCCTTAAATTTTTCTAAAAGTTCTGCTTGATCTTTAAAGTAAAGCAGCCGTTCATTTTTAAGTTTTTGCGTTTCTTGCTTAAGCTCCTCTAGCTCATTTTCATTGGTAACCAAGGCGTTATTCTGCTTTAATTTCTGCCTTAAATCTTCAATTTCTGTTTTAAAAGCTTCATATTTTTTAAATATTAGGTTATTAAAATTGATATCGATCCATTCAATAGCAGGGTCTCTTGCTTCACTGCTAACTTTACTGCCTAATGCTAGGATATTCTTTTTTAGTACACCTAATATATGGAGCTGCTGATCGATAGAAAAGGTTAAGGCCATATCTTTGGCTTTGAAATATTGTTTCAAATTTTCTTCCATTTCAGGAGTAAAATGTAAAGGAGAAGTTTGGACAGCAGGTTGAGAAGATTTCTCTTGAGCAAATCTTACTTGTTTCTCGCTGGAGGACTTATCTTCCGGATGTTTAAGTTTTTCCTCTTTAATTTTTTCTACTAAGGTAGCATTCAGTTCTTTCAAGTTGATAAATTCATGACTTAATTTTTCATTCTCTTGGCGAAAGCTCTGGATATTCTTTTGGAGCTCTACTATCTGCTTTTCTTTGGTCTCTACGTTGGAGACTTGATTCTGAATTTGCTTTCTCAGCGCTTCTAATTGCGCTTCCAATGCCGCATTTTTCTGAGCTATTTCTTCAGAGTGCTGTTGAGACTGCAGCGTTTTTTTAACCGCTTTTAATTTCTCTTGCAGATCAAAAACCTCATTTTCTTTTTGTTCTAACAATTTCTGATGCACGCTTTTAAGTTGTTCAAAGTCAGCATTTTTTGCTTTTAGGCTATCTTCTAACTGTTTTTTTTCTTGAATAAGTTGCTCCAAGGCGGCTTGCCGCTTTACCTTTTCCTTCTCCTGTGCCTCTACTTTAATTTTCTCTTTGCTATTTACTTGCCCCTGGGTAGGAACTGTTGGTTGAGGAATGTTTTTTTGTAGTTCTTCTAACTGTTTTTGGACCTTGTCTAATTGTTTGCTTAGCTCTAGGATTTTAGCTTCTTTTGCTTTTATCTGAGCCTCATAATCATCTTTCATTCGTTGCTTCGTGCTTTCTGCCTCTAACAAACTTTTGTTAAGATGCACCAATTTTTCCTTTATATCTTTTACTTCGCTTGTATGCTTGTCTAGAATTTTTGCTGGATCCTCTAATTTCTCTTGGGTCAATAGCGAGGGTGTTTTACCTTCGCCTGCATGAAGCTCTGCCTCTGCATTGGCCTTTAGCCGATTGAGTTCTTGAAGTTGGTTTTCAAGGCGAGCAACTTGGATTTTAAGTTCAGTATGCTTTTTTAAATCTTCACCAGAAAGATTTATACGAGTGGCGGAAATAGTAGCTAAGATTGTTGTCACTAATGTTGTGGCCGCTATAGCAGCTACCAAGTAAGAAGAAAAAACTGCAGCTGCAACAGCTGCGACTGCTGCCACGCTTGCTGTAATTCCTAAAGTGGCGATTGTAAAAGTCTTGCCTCTGTTCATTGAACCAAACTGAACTGGCATATTTTTTTTATTTGCTAAAGGTTGTCTTTCCATAGCTGGCTCTACAACTCTAGCTTTTGTAACGGTAGGCGCTGACATTTCTTTTCTCCTGGGTAAACGTAAGTTTATTTATAACAACAATTTATAGAATGAGAATGTTTTTTTTACAACATATTTTATTAACATTAAATTAAAAGAATATGTGCCGAGATACGATGCTAAATAGTTTGACATGATTTAAAGGATGTTTCATGCTTAAGTAATATTTTGAGAGCGTTTTTTCTCCCAAATCGCTATACTTTATTTACGCCTAAATCATTATAAAGCTCTTAATTTCTTGCAAAGTTGACTATGAAACCAATCAA
>NZ_VJOT01000060.1 GCF_011087585.1 Neochlamydia sp. AcF84 | reverse complement strand
ATGTAGTCACTAGAAAAAAACGTCGACAAAAACCATAAGCTTTTAACAGTCAAAAGCTTGCTTACTACTGATTGGTTTTAAAAAAATGGAACTCCCGTTTTAATTTTCAAAGCAAAATTTGGGCGTAAGAAAAGAGCGGATGTAGTTTCAAAAGGATAAAAATTTTCTTATATAAGGGAGTTGTTTGGTAGCAATGAAATTTTAATTTACCCTCTAAGAGAGCTATAAAAGGCGAAGGCTGAATTTTTCTATTGCTTACGGAAAGGAGGAGAAGGAAGAAGCTAGGAAAAGGCTTATATGGATAGCCAAAATTTAAGCCTATTCATGTAGAAAAAGCTGCAGCAGCTGCATAGACAAGGGATTAATGAGAGGACGATTTTGATGAACAAAGGTGGATAGATGATTCTGTTTTATCCATAAAACTTCTGTATGTTCATCATCATGGCTAAGTTCTTTCTTAGGTACCGCAGGATCTAAAAGGATTTTTGCACAGATTTCATAAGCATGAGAGTGAGTATCTACAATTAAATAAGAGGGAAGAATATGATGAATCATTGCTTCTTCAATTCCTGCTTCTTCCTTAAGTTCAATTTTTAGTTGTTTGATAATATCCACATGCCCCTCGTTTAAGGCGGAGGGGTCTATCCCTCCAGCGGGCATTAGCTCAAGATAGTTGGGATAATCGGTAACATGTTCTGCGCGCTTACCCATGAGAATTTCATTGCCTGCTAAAGTATAACCACACACACAAATGGGTTTAAGATGAAGTTCATGGATTAGAGTAGGATCGCGTACTTGAGCAAGATAAAGTTTATATTCTACAAAACGCCCGTAAAGATGTTTTCCGTCAAAATGATCTGCACAAAGAATTTTCCCATTAAAAAGTTTTCCTTGGGTACGAAGAAGCTCTTTTTCCCAAATTTTTTCAATAGAGAAGAATGTAGAGGGATTGACTTTTCTGGGGGGTTGGATACGGCTAATGTGAACTTTAAAAGAGGGGGAGAGGGGAAAGATATTAAAGTCTTGCATAAGCTTCCTTAAAACAAAGGGTAAGGTCTTTCCAGCTATCTGTAGTCATCGCACCCGAAGGAATGGAAACAAGATAAGGATTGCGTATAGCTATAGTGGGAATATGAGCATTTAAAGCGGCTAAAATGCCTGCCCTAGAGTCTTCAATAGCTAACACTTGGTCTGCTAGAAGAGAACTCGTTTTTAAGGCATGTAAATAGATTTCTGGATCTGGCTTAGTTTTCTTTACATTCTCTTTGGTAACGATGAAAGCAAAGTAGTCCTTTATTTCTAGTGCTTCTATACAGCTTGCAATTAATGGATAAGCCGATGATGTTACTAAGCCCATTTTAATCTTTTTATGCTGGCAAAGGTCTAAAAATTCTCTTGCTCCTGGAATAAGCTTGCCTTCGTGTTTATAAGCATCTGCCAGGCCCTGCTGATAAAGAGAAATTAAGGCATGTTTTTTTCCCGGCAATCGATAGCGTTCCATTAAAATAGGTACAAACTCTTCAAGAGAGGGGCCCATAAGAGTTTTAAACTCTTCAAGAGAGCCTTCCTGGTCAAATATTTTTAAAAAGGAAAGATAGTGCTTAAAAAGGAAAGGAATAGTGTCGACTAACGTACCATCAAAATCAATCAATACTCCTTTCAAGTGCCGAAAATTCGCCGATAAGTTCATTCCCAATCTCCCCATTGAATACCGTCTCCTAAAGGAATAAAACGAGCTGCTTTTTTACCTTCTATTTGCTGAAGATACTTAGGATGGATACCGAGGATTTGCTTTCCAGGCCTTAGAATATCTATATTGACGCCTTCTTGTAACACTTGTCCTAAGGAGATGGGGCATAAAGTTTGCACTCCTCTACGAGCAAAACGGCGCAATTCTTGTTCGGAAGGATGAATTGTTTTAACCCATGATCCTTGCATTTGCTCGGCCAGCCGTACAGCACGCACCATTTCTTTTAATTCCTGAGGGTTTAAAGCAAATGCATGGTCAGGGCCTGGCAAGCGTCGATCCAGGGTAAAGTGTTTTTCTATAGCTTTAGCCCCTAGCGCCACGGCTTGGATAGGAGCTACCCTAGCATCACGGCTATGATCTGAAAGGCCTACAGAACATTTAAAACGTTCTTTTAACCAGAGGATTGAGCGTAGGTGCATGCTATCTGCTTCAGCCGGGTATTTGGCCGTGCATTGCAATAAGGTTAGTTCTTTTCCTCCATAGGCAAAAAAAGCTTCCACCGCCCAAGCTATTTCATTTTCAGTAGCGGCCCCTGTTGAAATAAATGTCGGCTTAGCACTTTGGGCGATCGACTCAAGCAAACGTATATGCCCAATCTCATAAGAAGCAATTTTATGTCTTCTAACATAGGGATCAATGGAAAGAAAATCTTCTATGGAAAAAGCTGTGGCCATAAATTCAATGCCACTTGCTTGGCAATATTCGGCTAGCTGAGGAATCATTTCATAAGGCATCGCCAAGTCAGCAAAAATTTCTTGCATTTCTTGCTTGATTCCTGTTGCAGCTAAATAATTACTTATGCCGGCGTTAGCGACGTAGACAGTCTCAGGGCGATAAATCTGAAATTTAACCGCATCAGCCCCTGCTTCGGCTGCGCTATCGATAAGCGTTTTAGCCATGTTTAAGTCTCTATCTAAAGTTCCCATGCGCCAGTTGGAACCTGCTTCAGCGATAATGAAAACAGACTTATTATTTATGAGGGGAGTCAAGCGAGTCATATAACGGCAAATAGGTATATTTTCTTGAGTATCTTCTGCATGGAAAACCGTCTGCCCAAGGCTTTCATAACCAGCAGAAATAAAAGCTTTTTGAGAAGCTATATTCTCGATTTTAATCTTTGCAAAAATATCATCAAACCCTTGCTGTTGCACCCATTTTTTAGTAACGATCAAAGCAGCTGTGCCTATCCCTTTATTGCGGTGCTCAGGCGCTACATTTAAAGAGACTTCTACGCAACGGCGTTCATGGGCATGCTCAGGGTGAGAAATGGGCTTGAATAAAAAGAAAGCAACGCGTTGACCATCAAGCAGGATAAATAAAGGGGGCAGCGCTGGGGATAAAAAATAGTCGTTAGTAAATTCTTTATAGAAGTTATCCCATTTTTTAGCTTGCGAGTGGATAGACATACGCAATGTTTCAGAATCATTACGCCATTGCAGAATCTGGAAAGCATCTTCTTTAGTAGGTTTTACAATTTCGAATCCTATCTTATCAGCTTCCATTTTCACACCTTTTTTTGTTTTACATGGGCATTAATCTTTTTCCATTGCGGATGGGTTTTGAAGGCGTTCAAAATATCCGCTAGAGTAAAGTTTTTATTAGTAGGGTATATAGTTTCAAAGATTTTGCTGACTAGCAAAAAATCTTCTGGAGTATCAACAGTTAAGCGATAGTTGGCAGCCCCGCGCATGTGCACAAAATTGGCTAGATGGAAAAGATCAGGATGCTTATAAATGAAAGGAGTGACATGTTCAAGATCGAATTTACTGCTAGCTTTATGATAAGCATTTTCTAATGTAAAGAAATTGAAAGCTTCTACGTCCATACCTCTAGGAAAAGTGCGAAGTTGCGTGTTAGACACATAGTCAAGGCTAGCGCTTTTTTTAAGAAGGAGATTAAGGGCTTGATCGACGATCGCTGGATCGATTAAAGGACAGTCGCCTGTCAGCCGTACAATAATATCTGCAGGATATTCACAACAAGTTTTATAGTAACGATCAAGAACATTATGTTCATGACCTCTATAAATGTTAACTTTTTCTTTTTCACAAAACGAGGCAATTACATCATCTTGAGGATGAGTAGTTGTCGCTATAATGAGAGTATGCATGGCTTGGATGCGCCGCACTCTTTCAATGAGATAGCCCAAGAGAGGGCGCTGCATGATAGGTTGCAAGACCTTGCCGGGCAGGCGGGTAGATCCCATGCGGGCCTGAATGATAATGTTAATTTTTGGATTTTTCATGAGCTAAACCTAAAGTACGTTAACATTCTAAATCAAGTGTTATTTGCTCTTTAAAGTTTTTTATTGCGTAACATCATTCTTTTCCATCCTTCTGCTGTTAAAATCTTTTGATTTAAGGCAGAGGGCAGCATTTGCTTAGCTTCCCCTGCAGAAGATATATTTTTAGTTACAGATAAAGATGAAACACGATTTTCTTCGGGAGCAAGAGGAGATGAGGATTCTATCTTAAGCAGTGAAGGGAGGGGGAAAGAGTTAGCTTTATTATTGGCATTATTTGTAGTGGCCATATGAACCTCCTAGGGTTAATAGTGGATCACCATGCAATTTTGATGCCAAGCTAATCGAAAATAGGCGAGATAGTTAATACTTTTTCTTAATGATTTGCCTTAAAGCCATTATTGAATTTCTTTAATTTAAGTCAATTATGTATATTCTAAAAGTATCTGCAAGGATATAAATAGGGCTTTTCTTTCGTTTTTTACTCTTATCGCTTTATTCATGGAACTTTAATCACGGGCGTTGGGCATGTTTAGATAAGTAGTAAAAAATCTTTAAGGGAACTAGCTCTATGGAATGTCCTGAAATTGGCTTGGGTAAAGGTTAATCATTTATGGAAAAAAAAGCGCTAACTTCAGGAAGGATGGTTTGTTTTGCTTTAATATTTGATAATCCTTATATCCTAAATGAAGAAGTTTAGATTGACAACCTGTGAGATTTAGAGGCTATATTAGGAAATAAGCCTTGATTGCCAGCAGCTTACTACCGATGCTCGTTATAGAAATGAAAAAGAAGAGTTTAATGTAGCTGATAAGCAGTTTTTAACATTCATTCACTTAAAAGAGAAGGATAGATGAAGATAAGCGCAACATTCTTCGCTTAGCAGGAATCGTGCAATCTTTACGCGGCATTGATCAAGATATAAAAAGATCTTTTTCGCGTCCTGAAGTTCAAGAATAGGTCTATCCGCATTTAAAGAGTCTGTTGTATTAGTTTTAGCTACGGTCGGGCGTATAGAGGCAAGGGATAAGTTGTTTACTTCAAGATGAAGAAAAGCCTGCAAATAAGCTTGTTAAAGAAGTCATACAACGTAAAAGTGAAGATAATAATACCATGATCATCATCAAGTTAAAAAATTAGTAAGCAATGAATAAGCCACTAGAAGGATATACCATTCAGCAAATGCCTATAGAAGAAAGGCCTCGAGAGAGGCTTTTGCAGCATGGCCCTGAAGCTATATCTTCGGCAGAATTGATAGCAATTGTCTTAGGCAGTGGGACTAAAGGCTGCTCGGTTTTGCGCATAGGGCAAGAGCTGCTCATGCGTTTTGGTACTTTGCAAAAGTTTGCTGAGGCCTCCATTGAAGAACTCCAGCAAGTCAAAGGCTTAGGACTTGCTAAAGCTATACAATTAAAAGCCGCCTTAAATTTAGGTTTACGAGCCTCAAGACAGGCGATTGATCAAAGCTTTAGAATTGTTACACCCTTGCACGCTTATAACTACATTAAAGATGAATTAGAATATGCCAAAGTTGAGCATATTGTAGTCATTTTGCAGGATAGAAAAGGTTATGTGCTCTCTCATCATCTTGTAGCCTTAGGAACTCTCTCTCACGCCCCTATTCATCCTAGAGATATTTTTCATCCAGTGATCCGTCATCAAGCTGCCAGCTTAATCTTAGTGCATAATCATCCTAGTGGCGATCCCACTCCTTCTTCAGAAGACCTTGAGGTAACTAAATCCCTCATCCAAGCTGCACGCTTGGTCGATATAACTATCAACGATCATCTCATCATAGGGCGAGGCCGCTATATTTCTTTGAGGCAGAATCATAAAAACCTATGGGATATCCGTTAAAAGAGTAGAAAGAGGTAAGTCTATCCTTCAAGAATGCTTTCATCTCTTCTTTCTTTTTTATCTGGTCTAATTTTTCACTTCTATCTCCTTTATTTTATATCTATTTTTCGTCTATTATATCTTGCATGGTAGAAAAAAAATTTAAGATTGTCACCTTAGGGTGCAGAACCAATCAGTATGAGTCGCAAGCTTATCATGATCAACTGCAGGCGATGGGATACTCCGAAGCCGCAAAGCATGAACAAGCAGAGATCTGCATCATCAACACCTGCACGGTCACTGAGTCTGCTGATTCTAGTAGCCGGCATGAAATTCGACAGCTAGCTAGAGATAACCCTGGCAGTAAGCTTATCATCACCGGCTGTTTTGCAGAAAGGCAGCCTGAGTTGGTAGGATCTCTGCAAGGAGTCACGCATGTGGTTCCCAATAAAGATAAAGAGAAGCTTTTAGAGTCTGTCTTCCCTGCTGCAGAGCTACCTGAATTTTCCATTAAACGCTTTGAGGCCCATACCCGTGCTTTTGTCAAAGTACAAGACGGCTGCAATTCTTTTTGTACTTATTGCATTATTCCTTATGTTCGTGGCCGCTCACGTTCTCGCTCTTTAGAGGAGATAGTTAAAGAGGTGAAAGGATTAATTGCTCATGGATATAAAGAAATTGTCTTAACGGGAATTAATATTGGGGATTTTGATGGTGCCAAGCCTGCAGATGAAAAACCTGATCGCTTAGCTGATTTAGTGCGCGCTGTGGATAAACTTGCTGGACTTGAGCGTTTAAGAGTCTCTTCGATTGATCCTGACGAAGTCGATGATGATCTTGCTGATGCGATCTTAAATGGGAAGCATACCTGTCCTTCTATGCATATCGTTCTTCAAGCTGGCTCGAATGTAATTTTAAAACGTATGAATCGCAAATACACCCGCCAAATTTTCCTTAATACGGTAGAAAGATTAAAGAATGCAAATGCTGACTTTACCTTTACCACAGACGTGATTGTAGGCTTTCCTGGTGAAACAGAGAGCGATTTTGCTGAGACTATAGATGTCATGAAGCAAGTAAAATTTGCTAAAGTCCATATGTTTCCCTATAGCGAGAGAGCTCGCACAAGAGCAGCTCTTATGCCCAATAAAATTCCTCAAGAGATTATCAAAAAGAGAAAGCATGAAGTCCTGCGGACTGCTGAGCAAATAGGCTTTGAGCTTCGAGAGCAATTTATCGGCCGTCGCATGAAAATTTTGACTGAGAATATAGACCCTTCGCGTCCTGAAGAGATTTGCGGCCACACGGAAAATTTTTTGATGGTTTGGGTGCCTCGATCAAACCATGCGCCAAACGAGATCCTAGAAGTAGAATTAATAGCTAATACTCCTGATGGTCTGATCGGGCGTTTGAGTTGCAGACAGGCCAGTTGCGGGTAACCCTATGCATATCACTATTGCCGAACGGCTCCGCCCTTTTTCGCATACAGCCGGAACCTATTGTGTGCTGCCAGGCTCACTTTTGCGTTTTCAAATATTTCCAGCCCTTTTACGTGTGCATGATCTCTCTTACGCTGTTCCTAAATTAATCCAAGAAATTCCTGTGCCTGTGAAGGGACCTGTGAAAGAATTTACGGTACAGCTTGATCTGGAAAAAGGAGCTATTGATGTATGGGGCTTTGATCTACACGCTTATTTTCGTTATCGTATTCTTACAACCCAGCAGCCTAAACAATTTGCTCTTTACATTGATAAAGGATTGACAGCTTGGAAACCAGAGCAGTTGATTTTAAATCGTGCGGTGAATTCCTATTTTTCGACTGAGCGTTTATCATTAGGTAGCCATAAAAGCCAAGAGTGGGATAGGGTGGCGCTAAGAGAAAATTTAACAGAAATTTTTCCCATCTGGCTACGTTTAGGGCAGCTTTTAACTTCACCTTCAGACGTTGCCTATGGGGGGACAGCAGCTCTTTTTAAAGATTGCCTTTCAGCTTCTAAAGAAGATGTTTATAATGCTTTTATCAATTTATTCAAAGTAGCTTTTGAAGGTATTCTTTCTCCCCGCTTGAGCGACGAGCAACATCAAGGATTTGCTCTGGAGGCTGCTCCCTCCACTTTATCGCCTCTTATTTTGTTGACCGAGGGGGCACGCATCATTCGATCCTTGTTTATCCGCACCCAACTTAATGAAATTTTTGTTTTACCCTCTCTTCCTGCACAATTTCATTGTGGACGTTTCCTTCATATTCAGTGTACTTCCTTGGGCCTGCTAGATCTAGAATGGACCAAGCACTTTATGCGACGTATGATTTTTCATGCTGAGAGTGATGATATGGTACAGTTTCATTTTCCTAAAAATGTCAAGCGTTACCGTCTAAATGGACAATTCCAGCTAGTGGAAAAGCCTATTCAGATAAGTAAGGGAAAAGTTTATATTTTTGATAGTTTTCAGCATTGATAAATTATTTTTTATCTTTCTTTTGGTACAACTAGCTTTTTAATTAAGGAAATGCAAGTAAGTCTCACTTGACTTTAGCGTGCCTGAAATTTCTAAGGCTATTCACCTTGGCTAGTTAAAATTCTCATCTGCAATTAAGTTCTTTTCTTTTTGAAAAATCCTTAAAAAATTTGCTCATAAGAGCATAAAGGGTAAAAATAAGCTTGCCAGCCAATAAACCTTTCTGCATAGCATAAGAGAGGAACTTTAATACTGTTTAGCTCATCTATCCGTAATATTAGGGACAATTAGAACATTATAATGTATCTTTAGACGATCCATAACGCTTAAAAAGTTGGATATGACAATTGGCAAAAGCTTATTAAGGATTAAACATATCTTAAAAAAGAAGGTAAATCAGCCAGCTTACTTGACGATAGTATGGGTCATCTTAAATGGCATATCTTGCAGATTGCAAGAGCTTAAGTACTGGGTAGCAGTAAAAAGTAAAAGGGGGGTGCCTTACTCAAAGCAGATCAAATATTTTCGCGTTTACTTAAAGGATCCTGTGGTTGGCTAAGACCAACCGCATTGCAGCAGAAGGTTTAAGAAGCGTAGTTATGGCATGTAAGAGGGAAGTGTTATACTGCTGCAGTAGAACTCTTTATCGCCAAGGAAAATCTATCGCAGAGTTTTTGACAGTTGCTCTATATGTATCATACTAGGTAGCCCATAAATTCTATTATCCGCAGAACCATTTATATCCTGTTCGGCGTTGTTGCGTAAATGCTAAGAAGTGTATGCGATAAGATTGCCCTTTAACACATAAGAGCTATAAAATTAGTTTGCAACAACAAAAATATAGGCAGGCTATGGAAAAAAAAGTCACTTACCGCATACGTAATTGGTCCGAGTATAACAAAGCTTTAGAACAAAGAGGAAGCATAACTTTATGGTTTTCGGATGAAACCATTAAAGGATGGAGGGAAAATAAAAGCACGGGGAAGAAGGGC
>NZ_VJOT01000059.1 GCF_011087585.1 Neochlamydia sp. AcF84 | reverse complement strand
TTTCTACTTTTTTAGCTTACCATTAAAAGGAAATTTACATTTTTTCTTTTTAAAATTGATGCAATGATGGAGTTTTTTAGGGTAAATCAGGTTGGACTAAATAGAGGGAAGTAGAAAAATTAGTGAGAGAGGATAAGAAAGAAGGTGAGGAGGTCTTAAGAGCTCTTTTCTTTACTTGTAAGCTTTTAATACAATATAACTTTAAGTAAATGAATTAGCTTAAGAAGACATTAAAAACCCTTTTTTTAAGTTATCAAAATTTTTTTAGATTATGATTGCTTATAAAAAAGGAGTTAAATTAGTAAGCTTAGGTGTTAATATCAGGCCGGCATAGATAGAAGATAAGATTTAACTTTTTAGAAGACGTAGCCCATTTAGTCCTACTATTACAGTGCCTCCTTCATGCATCAATACTGCTAGCCATAAAGGGATGAATCCAGCAATAGAAGGAATAGTAGCAATAAAAATGGCTGCAATAGCTATAAAAAGGTTTTGCTTGACAACTCGCTGAGTTCTTTTTGCCTTAAGAAAAAGCCAATCGAGTCGTTCAATATTATCTTGCAACAGCACAATATCAGCGGCTTCAACAGCTGTAGTCGTTCCTACTTTTCCCATGCAAATGCCTACAGTTGCCCGTGCAAGAGCAGGGGCATCGTTAATGCCATCGCCCACCATTGCCAAACCTTCTTTTTCCGCCAGCTGCGCTACATGCTTAAGTTTATCTTCCGGTTTCAAATTAGCATAAAAAGAGGAGATACCAAGCTCTTTAGCAATGCGCTCAGCACTATATGGATGATCACCGGTCAACATAACTAGTTTTAAGCCCATCTTTTGGCTAAGATTCTTTAAAGTGCTTTGAATGTTAGGCCGTATTGTATCGAGAAAGCGAAATAATACTAAATGTTTACCAGCTAGTAGAAGAGGGGAGACAAGTTCACCCTGATTTTGCAATTCCTCACATTTATCTAATAAAGTTTTAGCCTGGGTAGGGTTTAATTTTCCTGCAATAAATTCAGGGTGCCCAATGAGGACAGAAACCTCTCCCTCAGGTAGAATAACGGTTCCTTCAAGACCACTGCCGGGGATAGCTTTAAAATTTTTAAGCTCGAGAGGTAAAGTTTTAGTGTGATGAGAGTAATCTAAGATAGCTTTGGCTATAGGATGTACGGCATTTTTTTCTAGAGCAAAAGCAATGCTAAGGGCTGTAGCTTTATCAATTCCTTGATCCAAGCTTTCTATAGCTGCACAGGTAAGCTCTCCTGTGGTTAGAGTACCTGTTTTATCAAAGGCTACCCTATTGCAAGAAGCTAAGGCATCTAAAATGACTCCTCCTTTTAGCAAAATGCCGCGCTTTGCACAAGCTCCTACGGCACTTAGATAAGCAATAGGCATAGCTATAATTAAAGCACAGGGCGAAGCTGCTATTAAAAAAGCTAGGGCTCTATAGACAGATCCTTCCATTCCTAAAAAAGGGATAGAAAGTAGGTAAGGCAAAATGAGCACGAAAAAGGCGGATAAACAAATGATAGAAATAGCATAGCGGCGGCTAAACTTATCAAACCAGCGTTGAAGTTTGGGTTTAGCATCCTGCGCTTGAGTGACTAATTGAATGATTTTGGCCAAAGTCGAGTCTGAGCTAGTTCTTAGCACTTGCAAAACAAGAGCTCCATCTAAGTTAGTGGCCCCAGCCGGTACTTCATTTCCAACCTTTTTCGTCACAGGAAAATTTTCTCCTGTCAAATGGACAAGGTTTACGCTTGAAATGCCCTCAATCACTAAGCCATCTAAAGGCACCACTTGACCCGATTTAACTAGAATGGTTTCGCCTACCTGGATTTCATTGATAGCTCTCTCTAGGAGAGTCCCATCTGCCTGTACTATACTAGCTTTGGTAGGAGAGAGTTTATGCAAAGCGCTGATAGCGCTTTTAGCTTTTTCTGTGACCGCTTGCTCCATAGCACCTGATAGAGCAAAAAGAACAAGCAGTAGGCCTCCTTCCATTTCGCTTCCAATTAAAACGGAAGAAAAAGCCGCTAACGTCATCAAAATATCAATATTAATGTCTAAATTAGCTAGATCTTCAAAAGATTCGATTAAGGCAGGAATGCCTGCTAGGAAATAAACTATGACTAGTAATAATGTCGATAGGGAATGAGTAACCTTAAACCAGGAAAATGCAAAAGAAATAGCGAGTAAAACAGTAGCTACAATGGAAGCTTTTAAAGTAAGGTTGACTCCCCATTGGCGACTTGTGGGCTTGATAAAAGGGCTTGAAGTTTCAGGAGAGTCCAATTCAAAAAACTCTCCAAAAGAAGGTGTATGAGTCTTGCTAGCATGCATAATAATTAGCCTTGTCTAAAAAAAAATTCATGGAAAAAATAGACCCAAGCATAAGCTAAAATGGCGAGCCCTCCATTCCAGATAATAGCAGGAATCATGCGATTCTGCTCATAATAAGCGGAGAGTGCTGAAGCCCCAGCTATCGTTCCTAAAGAACCTATGACTAAACCTTGAAACCCTGGTGCTACTAACTGGCAGGTGAGCACCACAGCAGCAGCCGCAATTGCTCCTAAGCCAGCACCGCAAGCCTGTTTTAAAGGGTGCTCGTGAGACTCAAGTTTAAGGCCTAGCTCTTCTTCTACCATTACCCTAAGAAGGCGATCTCCATCAGCCATTAAGACCTCCACTATATGATCTAACATTTTGCCTTCAAAGCCTTTATTGGCATATAGATCTTTAAGCTCCATTTTTTCTTGCTCACGATTATGATCGATTTCCCATTTCTCTTGTTTAACAAGACGATGTAATCTTTCTAAACGTGACCAGCCAAGCCAGGCACTGCGTCCAAACTTCCATAGCGTCCATCCAGTAGAAAAGATAATTAGGGCCAAGGTAAGGGAAAGGAGAGGCAATTTAAATGAAAGAATAATGCAACTCATGAGAAGCAAGACGACGGCTGTTTCACGGGCTGCATCGGCAGCAGCAGAAAAATGGCCAGGAATTTCAGTTCCATGCACTTCCACCGTTGAGAATTTTCCTTCGGCTAGTTTTTCGGCTACATGCTCAATAGGAGCTTTATGAGTAAAATGGGTGTTTTCTGTCATTAATTTTTCTTTCCGTTATCTTTGTTAATCTTTCGCATTCTAACATGAATTTTTGCAATAAGGAAAGAAAAAGGCATTCAATAATCCCTGCAGATAAAAAAATAATAAAGCAAACGCTAATACAAGCCTTTTAAATTTTCAATAAATTATTTTACAAAATAGTTGGATATGTTACACTAAGAAGAGAAAGATGTATAGCAGAGGATGTCCTTATGAGCCAAGATTTTACTAACCTGAATACAGGAATGGGTAATCAATCAGGTTTGCCTAATGCTGAGGCACTTTATTCATCCAAGCAAACTTCAGCATTAGACTCCAACGTTCAAGAGACCTCTCTGCATTCTAAAGATTCTATCGAAAAAGCGAGTGCAGTAGTGGCTTCCCTTTATTTGCCCCCTCTTTCCAATCCTTTATTAATTCCTCCTGATGCTAATAACATAATAGCTATTAGCCAATTAGCGATGGATAAAATTTGCTTAAATATTTTAGATAGCTGGTCGCAAAGTTTAAAAAAAATAGCAGAGGAAAAAAGAGAGGCCGATCGAAGAAAGGAATTAAACCCTCTATTGCAAGACCTAAATATGGCGGGGGGATTAGTTTTAGCAGTGACTACTATTTTTATTCGCGCTATTTTTGGGACGCAAATTGCCCAAGCCCTACAAAAAAATCCTGGATTGACAGATGAAAAAGTCATCGCCCATAAGTTTGCTACTCAAATAGCTCAATGGTCCCTTGATGGCGTTCTAGGCGGCTATCTCATGACTATCGTTGATAAATTGCCTTCAGCAGTCAACATGAATGAAGGAGAAAAAAAAGTTTTAGGCCAGCAAATGCAGGTGATGTTACTTGCCGCTGCTTTAGGGGGGATATATAAAGCCAAATATGAATGGATAACTTCTAAAGAATTCATGGATGTGTTATCAGACCCTTTTTCTTTAAAAGACTCCAATATGGCTATGCTTGCCATGCTCCTTGTGAACACCTTAAATGAGCTTCCTGAAAAGGCGAAATTAAGGATGATGAAGACCTTAAATATTTATATGGATAGTAACCCTGATCTTCCTTCTTTGTTCGATCTAGGTCAAACGGCCGGCGTTCAGCTTTCTATTCTTAAGGCTACTCGCCTATGAGTAAAGAAAGGAATAGGTTTTCGGAAAGTGATATAGGCTGGTATCTGTATTACTCACCTTACGCACAGATGAGTTGAAAAAATTATTCTAAAGGTAGATTTTTTTCTTTGAAAAGAGGAGAAAAAAATGAAACTTGATCTTCTTGATATT
>NZ_VJOT01000058.1 GCF_011087585.1 Neochlamydia sp. AcF84 | reverse complement strand
AGGGCTTTTTTTCCATAGCTTGCCTATATTTTTGTTGTTGCAAACTAATTTTATAGCTCTTATGTGTTAAAGAGCAATCTTATCGCATACACTTCTTAGCATTTACGCAACAACGCCTCTTTTAACCCCATTATTCCTAGATAATTTTGTAAAATAAATTTAAAGGGACGAATTAAAATATTACTACAACACCATCTTTAAGCAATATAATAAAGTCTGATTAAAATAAATTTCCTTTTAATATAGAGAATGATAAAATGCGATACTTATAAAGTTAAAGAACTTTTGACAAGCTCAAACTGGATCGAAAGCAAAGAAATTAAAAATTTTCTATCTTTTGTTAGCTTGCCTCTTTGTTGCAAGAAAATGAGGCAAATCGTATAGTAAGGATATTTTCTTTCTGAAAAAATGCAAGCTCGGTTGGTTTGAAATATTTTTTATTAACATTCAAAAGAAATCCTGGAGGATTTTTATGGTCGAAACTACTAATGTACAAAGCACCGCTTCTTTAAGTGTAAGATCACTAGGAGATACTGTAAAGTCAGGCGTAACATGGTTAGGGCGTCAATTTAACCATGGCGCTAGGGCAATTAAAACACTTGTAGCCAGGATATGGTTTGCAACTGTTGATTTTTTTAAAAATTTTCCTGCTTATCTTCGTTCTGGTTACGGTATTGGAGCTATCCTAGGAACAGCTGGCCTCTCTGGATTAGGAGCAAGCTTGACTCTTAAATCTAAAAAGCAGCAAGTTGCTCGTGCTGTTGCCACAGTAGCAGCAGGTGCGTTATTATTTGTTGCAGGTGCAGTGATGTTTGCTTTTGGCCGCAATCCTGTTACCTTTTCTCGTCATACCTTCTAGTCAAGGTGCATGTTTAACACTTAGACGCATTCATGTGTCTAAGTGTTTTTCTAAAATAATTCTATCTTCTTTATCAAAGAAATAGGTAAATAGAGGACGAGGAACCCTTATTTGCTCTCTAATAAACGCTAGTTCTCCTTCCCTATTCTGAGCAATTACACGCTCTCCATCAGCAACCTCAATCTCTAGATTGCCTTCTAAAGTAACATTTTCAGCAATAAATTCTGAACATCCTTTCAAGGTAATCTTTAAAGATTCATCTCTAACCATTTGCTTTTTCCAATAAGAAGAAGAAAGCTTTTTATTAATCCCTCGATTAACCACACATACATTCTTCAGCACACAACGTCCTACCTTTTCACTATACGTAATGATCCCTTGAGCATTTTTATGGCCTACTACATTTTCTGCATAAATCAATAGGCTGCCTTTTATATTCACTTTTTGCAGAATAAGTTCAGAAATTTCTAAAACCATCTCGGAATTTAAACTTAAACTTCCTCCCTGAATTTTCTGCGCAATTACCGAATATAGAGGACCTAAAGCTGGATGAAAGGAAGTGATACAAGCCGGCCCCTCTTGAATGTATTGATCCTCATGAGGCACTTCAGGAAGCTGCATTTTGCAATGATGAGTAAACAATTCATAATGGTTTTTTAGTTGATCCCAGTAGCAACCCTCGGGAGTTTCCAAAAAAGATTGCCCTTCTGCAAATGCTTTTTTTGTCACTGAAATTGTTTTCCTTCTCTGGTTATAGGTAACAAATGTGCCAAGGTCTTTAGCTTCCAAATGCTCTTGCCTTTGAGGAAAATGAGTAGTTATTACATCAGCAATATTCTGCATAAGCGATTCTAGCCGCCCTGCATCCACCTGTTGCCTTCTTCCTTCTAAAGAAAGGCAAGCGACCTTATGCTTCATGTTAATTAACATGCCAGGAATTGGGTAGCTATTCACTAAATTTTTAATCGCCATTAAATCAATAAATAATATATTAGTATTTGCAGGAAGTGCAGAGTAAAAGCCTCCTTGCTGTTCAGCTATTTCTGGAATATTTCTTTTTACAAAATCTGGATATTCAATATTAGAAATGCAATACTCATATCCTTGATTGCTCTTTTTCTCTATCAACACATTCATACCTTCGGCTGTATTTAACAGACGAGGACAAGAGGCAAATCCTAAACTTTGGTTATTTAGAATTCCACACCCACTAAAAGCAAGCAGCCCATAATCAGTCGAAGCGGCAGGGTTATTGATCTGCCGTACCAAGGCTTTAGTGTAACCTTTCTTTAACAAACGATCGATCACACCTGCTTCTACGGCCAGTTTCCAAATAACTCCATGCCCGCCGGGCTTAAAGATAACTCGCATGGATTCTGCCACTGCCCACTCTCCTTGCTTAGTCAGGACAGGCACTAAAGGCTGCTTAAAGAAGTCGAACGTATCTTGCGGCCGCCCAAACCAACTCGACCGCTTACAAATATCGAGAATATGCCTATGATTATTTTTCTCATCAGAAGTCATCATAGCCACAGGAACGATTAAATATTTTCCGGTTAATTTATAATACAAATATTCGCGCGCTTGCAAATCGCGAATTAATCCTTCTAATAACGTTCTTCCCTCAAAAAGCAATTCTGCTGAAGGCAAATCTTCACCGGTTTTTTCATCCTGCAATTGTAAGCGATCTCCCGCTCCCCCTACTGGATATATTTCTGCCATCAAAGGCATCTTTTCCACAGCTTCTCGGATTGCTTTCCTTACGAAAGGGGTTTCACGGGATATATCATAGCCTGGCGGCTTACTATAACGTTCTAAGGGTGATAAAAAGTTATCTTCCTCCTTCCCTAATTCTTTTTCTTCAATAAGTTGTAACATAACGCAATGATAGCCAACCAAGCCACCTATCATCGCATAAAAGTCTTCAGCGGGTGCTAAGCTTTCAATTAATTGATTAAGAGCTAGGTGAGGATTCGAATGTTGATGCATCCCTTGAAAAATTATAGAACCTTGGCCTAAAGCTAATAAAGACTTAATAATGACTTGTGCTTGAGCATTACAGCAAAAAAGAAAATCTTTTAAGTAGGAGTTTTGCTGTAGAAAAGCTTGTACTTCGGGATTTCGATTCAATATATCAAGCCGCTCGTCAATCTTCTTAGCGTTTTTCAATTGAGCCGTAAGAGATTTTAACCTTTTAAGGCTATGTTTGATAGAATGTATAGCAGAAGTAGATGTCGACATGATATTTTTCTTTTACTTGGTTAAGATGGAAGCATTTATAGCAAAGAATTTGATTTTATCCCTAATCCAATAATCGATCTTAATGCTTTTTTCTTATGATTTCTTTTGACTTATAAATGAAAACAGCGCTACAAAGAATCCCCTAGCTAGGAATGTTATCGAGACAATCTAGCTAACTTGATTTAACAGTTATTTGGAAAAAAGCAATATCCTTTAACAACGCATAAGGAGTAAATGATGACAAAAAAAAATTCGGCCTTTATGAAACCCGTACAGGTGAGCCCTGAATTGGCAGAAATCGTCGGACAAGGCTCTATGCCGCGTACGGAGATCACAAAAAAAGTGTGGGAATATATTAAAAAACATAACCTTCAAGACGCTCAAAATAAAAGAAACATCAATCCCGATGCTAAATTAGCTAAGGTTCTTGGAAGTCAGAGTATTGATATGTTTAAAATGACAAGCAAGCTTTCCAAGCATATTAAAGAGCCAGAAGCAGCTAATTCTTAAACTCTTCTATAAAAATGCTAATCTTTAATGCCTTATAAATTAATGGTTAGCATTTTTTCCTTTTCATTTGTAAAGATCTCCCTTAAAATTCTAACAGCTCCATGAAAAAAAGTCATAGATTCAACAAATTTATTATTAATTTACCTAATTTTTTTTGGGACCTTTGGTGCTGCCTGTCGATTATAGGCATCTGGCCGCGTTTTATTGAAAATAAATTGGTAAGCAGGACCTTTAAAAGGTTTAAGATTTCCTATTTACCTAAAGATCTACACGGATTAAAGATAGCCCAATTCTCAGATTTACATCTTCATCCTCAAGTTCCCCAAAGATTTCTAGAAAAAATTAAAAGAAAAATTGAAAGCTTCCAACCTGATATCATTGTATTTACAGGAGATTTTCTTTGTTTTTCTCTTTCTCGCGATTTGGTGAGACTTGAACAATTTTTTACCTCGTTAAAAGCACCTTACGGATGTTTTGCCGTTTTAGGCAATCACGATTATAATGCTTTTGTCTCTGTAAATGAACAAGGAGAATATGATGTTCTCCCCGCTTCTACCGGGTCTATAGATAAAGTTTTGAAACGTTTATGGACCACTAAAATTTTGTCAAGAAGAGCAACTGATCGTGCTAGGGCAGTAAGACCTCATGCGGAGTTGGAAAAAACTTTAGGGAAAACTCATTTTCGCTTACTAAAAAACGAATCCCTCTTGGTTCCCATAAAGGATACTTTTATTAATATAGTGGGTTTAGAAGAGTATTCCACAGGTCGGCATGCCCCTGCATTAGCTTTTCAAACTGTTGACCCCCGTTTCCCTGGACTTGTCATTGCTCATAATCCGGACATTGTACCTCATTTGCTAAATTTTTCTTGGGATGTTATCCTATGTGGACATACCCATGGAGGCCAAGTTAATCTTCCCTGGCTATGGAAAAAATTTACCTTGATGGAAAATCCTTACTTAAAAAAAGGCTTAATATGCATGCAAGATAAATGGATTTACGTCAACCGGGGCATAGGTAGCGTCATGCCCTTTCGATGGTTTTCTATGCCTGAACTCCTTCTGCTGACCTTAGAGACTTAAAATCATGACTTCTCAAAAAGTAAGCGTTATTCTTTTATGCGGGGGCCAAGGTTTGCGCATGCAAAATGCTACTCCTAAACAATTTCTTACTCTCCATAATAAGATCATCGCTACTTATAGTTTGGATGTTTTTAAAACCTTACCCGAAGTGATAGAAATGGTAGTAGTTTGTGAGCTTGCCTATCAAAAGTTTTTTTCTTACCCCGAGCTTTCAATACCCTTAAAGTTTGCCTGTCCTGGTAAGCATCGGCAAGACTCTGTTTTCAATGGCTTAAAGGCTCTTACTTCGCAAGCAGGCTTTGTCTGCATTCATGACTCTGCTCGCCCTATTATTACCCCTCCCCTAGTGCAACGTGTCTTAAAAGCAGCCTTCCAGCACGGAGCCGCTGCAGCTGGCATGCCTATTAAATTTACAATTAAAGAGCACGACGGAAATCATATTGTTAAGCAAACACCTGATCGCTCCAGATATTGGGAAGTTCAGACTCCTCAAGTTATTCGCAAAGATATTTTGGAACAAGGCTTTGCCCACGCCCTTACACATCATTTAGAGGTCACTGACGATGTCTCTTTAGCCGAACATCTTGGATACCCTGTCAAATTAGTGGAGGGGTGCTATACAAATCTTAAGATTACCACTCCCGAAGATCTTATTCTAGCTAAACATCTGCTCAATGAGCCTATCTAGACCATGGAAGAATATAATTATAAAATGATTATTGCCTATGATGGCACTCAGTACAGTGGTTGGCAGATTCAACCTAATGGTATAGCTATTCAGCAAAAGATTGAGGAAACCCTTAAGATAGTGCTAAGACATCCTACCTCCTTAATAGGGTCGGGAAGAACAGACGCTGGAGTCCATGCTTTAGGACAAGTTGCTAACTTTAAAACTTCCCTTCCAATTGATCCTAGACGTTTCTTGCATTCCCTAAATGGTATATTGCCTAGAGATATTCGTATCCCTAGCATCGAAAAAGTTCCTCTTAATTTTCATGCCCGCTATAGTGCAAAAGGAAAAATTTACCATTATTATCTTCATCTTAAGCCTACTTTAAATCCTTTCAATCGCTTGTATTCCCTTCATGTGAGCGAGAAAATAGATAGCGATTCTTTAAAAGAAGCAGCTCAACTTTTTATAGGCACTCATGATTTTACTGCTTTTGCCAATGAAGCCCATTCAGGAGTTGCGGCCCATGACCCCATAAGAACTCTCCAAAGGCTTGATGTTGTGCCTACCGAAGAAGGTTTGTGCTTAGAATTTGAAGCCGAAGGCTTCCTTTATAAAATGGTGCGCAATATTACCGGTACTCTTCTAGAAATTGCTTGTAATAAACGTTCAATCTCCTCTATCCCTGAGATTTTTGCTTCTAAAGACCGCCGCTGTGCTGGTAAATCCGCTCCCCCTCACGCTCTATTTCTTATGAAGGTTATCTATTGAATTTCAATTTTGAGTTATTCAGGCAGCAATCAAGAAGCCTGTTTCTTAAACATCAAACCTCAAAGAAGGCTTTTTTGATTGATGGCTATAGGCTGCTATTCCTGCCAGCATATTGGCTAGAGAGTTTCCTCCACTTCTTATACCTTTTATGCTAGAAAGGTGGATGCCTTTTAATTGATCGTTTACAATTTCGATTATAAATCTTTTTATTAGCAGGATTTTGTCCTGAAAGGACATCAACTTCTATTTCAGATTTGATCGTATGCTTGTTAATAGCTCTAAACCATGATCGATGAGCTTTTGTCCCAACTTAGGATGAAAGCTAATCTTTATTGCCAACCCACTTTCCCATCAGGCTAATGGAAAAGATATCGACTCATGCAATACAGGCGAGTCTTTCTCTTTTTTAACTTTCAAAATAAAAATTGCTTAATAAAGAGGAAAAAGAGTAAGTTTTTGGCAAAAAGGTATGGTAATTTCTTACCACAAAAACTTAAGGAGCTTATATGGTGCCGTCAAATCCTACTTCTACCACCCAGATAACTTTCCGCACTACAGTGTCAGAGAATATAGAAGATGTGGTCTCAGGAGAGCTGATGACTCGCGCTGTTACTTTGTTTCCTTGTGGCCATACCTTTAACGAAGATACCGTGATCCAATGCTTAGCACGTAATAAACTTTGTCCCCTAGATAGAAGGCTTATTGAAAGACATGCACCCAACTATACGGTGAGGCACCTAGCTGAAACGGCTGAATCTCATCCCTTAGAAGAAATTAAGCATGAACCTAGCGAAGAAGCTGTAGGACATTTCTTACGTGGTAAAGAACTTGCTGAAAAAGGAGAGCATGCCACTGCTATAGAAGCTTTACTGCAAGCTTTGCAATTAACTCCTGCCTATGAAAAAGCCCAAGCCTATCTTGAATTTTGCCTTAAACGCTCTTCCGAAGCTTCTTCATCCTCACAGCCGCTCCCTGTTTGTTTTGATAATGAAGAAAAAGGTAAAGAAAAAAGCCTTCCTTCTTCAGACTCTTATAAAGAACGCTATACTGAGCTCTTATTCAATCTTTTAGAAGAACCTTCCATTCAAGAGCATTCAACCTTAAAGAAAATGCTAGAGAATCAATTGGAAGAGTTGATGGGCCAGGACAGTGAAGAACTGACCCAGAAAGATAAGCTAGGCTATAAATGGACGGAAAAATTATTAGGAGAGAATAAAAAGATTAGGCAATTTGCTGTCGAAAAATTGCGCCAAATCTATCAAGTGCCCTCTTCTCCCCTTCCCACAGTGGCTTCTCAAACTTCTATTTCTACCCCTTCTTTGTTTAACCCTACTTCTCAACTTGCTACTACTAACACTTCTTTGTTTAGTGCAACTAAAGAGATTCAACCTCCTTCTACTTCATCTATCACACCTTTTTCCATGAAATTGCTTTACAATGCAATTGTTCAGATTCATTTTCCTGAAGGGAACAGGAATTTTATAGCACAAGCTGGCATTTTAGATGAGATTTATGAAATTAAACCTAATCTTCCTATCGAAGAAAAAGTATCCCACATCTTTCAAAAGCTTTTTACCTTAGCCGCTTCTCTTTCTCCTATAGAATTTGAAGGAAATGCTACGGAAAGCAAGGCTTTTACCCTTTCTAATTATTCCTCCTATCTGCTGAATATTGACCGTCTCTTAATCTGGCAGAAGCTACCAGGGGGAGCAGGGTTTTTAAACCAACCACACATTAAAGGTTTACCTTTAAAGAAAAAAGGAGAGGTGCTAACGCAGTGGATAAAAGAGTACGGTAAAGATATTACCTCTCTGAACTTAGATAAGTTAGGCTTGACCTCTTTACCACCAGAAATTATGCAGCTTACTAGGCTGCAAAAGCTTGAGCTAAGCGGCAACCAGCTAACAATTCTGCCTGCTGAGCTGTGGCAGCTTTCTCAGCTGCAAGTGCTTAACTTGGAGCGCAACCAGCTAACCGCTATTCCTGCAGGCATCGGACAACTTTCTCAACTGCAAAGTCTTTACTTAAGCGGCAACCAGCTAACTGCGCTTCCTGAAGATATAGGGCAACTTACTAATCTAGAAGGGCTTGATTTGAGCCAAAACCAGCTAACCGTTGTCCCTGCAGCCATTGGACAGCTTTCTCAGCTGCACACGCTTTGCTTAGGCAACAACCAGCTCACCAGTCTTCCTGCAGCCATTGGACTGCTTGCTAAGCTGCACACGCTTGGCTTAGGCAACAACCGGCTAACAATTTTGCCTGCCGAGTTATGGCAGCTTTCTCGGCTGCACATTCTTAACTTAAACAACAACCAGCTAGCAGCTCTTCCCGCAGCAATTGGGCAGCTTTCTCAGCTGCAAGAGCTTTACCTACAAAACAACCAGCTAACCGCTGTCCCTGCCGCCATCGGACAGCTTTCTCAGCTGCACACGCTTGGCCTAGGCAACAACCAGCTAACAATTTTGCCTGCCGAGCTATGGCAGCTTTCTCGGCTGCGCATTCTTGACTTAAACAACAACCAGCTCACCAGCCTTCCTGCAGCCATTGGACAGCTTTCTCAGCTACAAAAGCTTTACCTACAAAACAACCAGCTTACCAGACTGCCTGCCGAGCTGTGGCCCCTTTCTCAGCTGCAAGTGCTTAACTTGGAGAACAACCAGCTAACCACTCTTCCTGCAGATATAGGGCAGCTTTCTCAGCTGCGATACCTTAATATAAACAGCAACCAGCTTATCTTCCTTCCTGCCGAGATAGGCCAGTTAGCTCAGCTGGATGTGCTTAACTTGGAGCACAACCAGCTAACCACTCTTCCAGTAGAGATAGCGCAACTTTCTCAGCTGCAAGCGCTTAACTTGGAGCACAACCAGCTAACCGCTCTTCCTGTTGAGGTAGGGCAGCTTTCTCAGCTGCGAGCTCTCCATTTAAACAGCAACCAGCTTATCTTCCTTCCTGCAGAGATAGCGCAGCTTTCTCAGCTACAAGAGCTTTACCTAAGTAGCAACCAGCTAGCCGTTATTCCTCCAGCCATGGGGCAGCTTTCTCAGCTGCGCACGCTTGGCTTAAACGACAACTATTTAACCATTATTCCTACAACCATCAGGCAGCTTTCTCAGCTACGAGAGCTTTACCTACACAACAACCAGCTAACCGCGTTTCCCGCAGCTATCGCTCAGCTTTCTCAGCTGAAGAAGCTTTGGCTAAGCAGCAACCAGCTAACAGCTCTTCCTGCTCAGATTGGGCAGCTTTCTCTGCTGCAAGAGCTTTACCTACAAAACAACCAGCTGACCAATCTTCCTGCAGCCATTGGACAGCTTTCTCAGCTGGAATTACTTGGATTAGAAGAAAACCAAATAGCGACCATTCCTAAAGAGTTATGGCAGCTTTCTCAGCTGAAGAAGATTTGGCTAAGCAGCAACCAGCTAACATCTCTTCCTGCAGCCCTTGGGCAGCTTTCTCTGCTGCAAGAGCTTCACCTACAAAACAACCGGCTTACTAGTCTTCCTAAAGCCATTGGACAGCTTTCTCAGCTGGAATTACTTGGATTAGAAGAAAACCAAATAGCGACCATTCCTGCAGAGTTATGGCAGCTTTCTCAGCTGCGTACGCTTGACTTAGACAATAACCAGCTAGCCGCTATCTCTGCAGAGATAGGGCAGCTTTCTCAGCTGCAAGCGCTTTACCTAAGCAACAACCAGCTCACCAGCCTGCCCGCAGAAGTTGGGCAGCTTTCTCAGCTGCAAGCGCTTTACCTAAGCAACAACCAGCTCACCAGCCTGCCCGCAGAAGTTGGGCAGCTTTCTCTGCTGCGCACACTTGGCTTAGGCAACAACCAGCTCACCAGTCTTCCTGCAGCCATTGGGCAGCTTTCTCAGCTGGAATTACTTGGATTAGAAGAAAACCAAATAGCGACCATTCCTGCAGAGTTATGGCAGCTTTCTCAGCTAATAGCGCTTAACTTAAGTAATAATCAGCTAACCGTTATTCCTGCTAAGATAGGGCAGCTTTCTCAGCTGCAAGAGCTTTACCTAAGCAATAATAAGCTAACTTCTCTTCCTCAACTTTCTAAGCTTACGAGGGTTGAAATTTATGGTAATCCCGGATATCATGAAGAAAATGACTTCTTTGTATCGCTAAGAGACTTTCAAAAACTTGATAGGAAGATTTAAGTTGATAGAGTGAGAGGTATAATTATTAAGGGGAGCACTAATAGTTTACACTTTTTCAAGCAACATATCTAGGATGGCAGCCCTTGACAAAGTTCTGGATGACATAAGGCTATTTTTGCCCCATTTTAAGGTGGCTATTTAGCAGTTTTACCATCTGTGCTTTAGTATGAAAGCATTGTTTCTCAATGTGGAATTTTGCATCTCGATTTAAAAATTCATCGGAGTTCAGTTCTAGGCAATAACTTTGCAAATAATACAAGCGAATATGCTCCTTGTTTTTTGTGAGCCAATCTTTAACTATTTTCGATTAGGTCAGCGAATATGGTGCGTCAATTTTATTCGCAGACCTCTCATATGCAGCCGGGACAAGTTACATGGCCGGCAGTTCATCGCAACGAATTTTCATCCTATGGAAAATCTATTCAAGACACGCGTTTAACAACGGTAATTTTAGATTTGGTAATCTCGTAAGATGCTATGGAAAGAGCCAAGGGGAAAAAATTAAGGGTTATAAAAAAAGAAGCTGCGGCGCGGATGTGGAAGCAAGCTTTTGATCAAGAAGGTTGCTTAACCCATGCGGAATTAGCTATTTTGTTAAAGATATCGCCACAAAGTGTAGGCAAATATATTAAGGAGTGGGAATTAGAAAACCGTGAGGTTCTTCCAAGAAGAGGGTCTATCCATGATATAGGCCCTACTTTAACTCACAAAACAATGGTTATTGAAAAGCTCTTTATCGAGCAAAAAACTGCTCAGCAAGTGAGTAGAGAAACAAAACACTCTTTACCAGCGATACAAAGGTATATATCCAATTTCAAGCAAATATTGCTATGCAAACAAAAAGGTATGTCTACAGAAGAAGCAGCTATTTCGGTGGGTAGGACATCGCGCTTAGTCAATGAATATGAAAAGATTATTGAACAATATAAGGAGAAAAATTATGTTATAGCCGCATTATTGAAAAGTGAAATCGGAATTGAAATAAGAACCCAGATAACAATAGAACTCTTTCGAAACTGGAATAAAATGTGAATTTTAGTAAAATGGTGACTTAACATTTAAAGGAGGCACCATGAAATTCGATAAGATAGAGAAATTAGATGATGAACGCTTTCGCAGATTGACAGGGGTAAAGCGTAGTACCTTTGATAAGATGGTGCAAATTTTACAGGAAGCCGATACGGCCAAGAAGATTAAAGGCGGGCGTAAATATAAACTACGTTTAGAAGACATGCTGTTGATGGCATTGGAATATATGCGAGAATATAGAACCTATTTCCATATTAGCCAAAGCTATGGAATCAGTGAAAGCTCAGCTTATAAAGCGGTGAAGTGGATTGAAGATACATTAATCAAGCATCCAGATTTTGCTTTACCGGGACGTAAAGAGCTTTTGAAAAGCGATACGGAATATGAGGTTATTTTGGTTGATGCTACAGAAACGCCTATTGAGCGCCCTAAAAAAAACAAAAGCGCTATTATTCAGGGAAAAAGAAAAAACATACCCTAAAGACCCAAGTTGTAGTCGATAAGAAGAGTAAAAAAGTAATTTGTACTTCATATGGCAATGGCAAAAAGCATGATTTTAGGCTATTCAAAGAATCCCAGGTTAAAATCAATCCACAAATAAGAGTGTTAACCGATTCAGGGTATCAAGGATTAAAAAAGCTGCATGCCCAAACCCAAATGCCCAAGAAAAGAAGTAAGAAGAATCCTTTAACTCAAGAGGACAAAAGAACAAATCAAAGTTTATCCAGAGAAAGAGTTACCAATGAAAACGTCATTGGCCTCCTTAAGCGATTTAAAATTATAGCCGATCGCTACAGAAATAGACGTAAAAGATTTGCTCTTCGCTTCAACTTGATTGCAGCAATCTATAACTGGGAATTAAATACGTGAGTTTCGAAAGAGGTCTAATAAATGAAGGTGTTGATAAAAAATATTAATCAGAAAAAAGATTAGGTTAAATGCCAGTTAATGACAAGTGTCCTTATTTTGGTTTGGCTAAAAGAAAGAGATTGATTCTTTGCCTTATTTGAGAAAAACAGCTCTTTTTGGCGCAATGTTTTAATTTTTCTACCGAATGATGGAATACAATACGCCTAGCTTCTTCTTGTCAAGAAAGGTTGCTCTCACAGCATAGCAATCTGCAGAAAAAGAGAGAAACTTCTTGTCATTATAAATGTGTAGGTTACTTTAAGATTACTTAGTTGCGGGAAGGAAAGCGGATGACTTATTTAAAGTAAGATGGCTAAAAGTTTTTATTTCATTTTAGCTCACCCCAAATTAAAAAGTACTTGTTATTCTACAATTGAAAACGCTGTCTTATTTTTTCGGCGATATCTTTCAGAGGATTTTCTGCTAATTCAAGCCTTTTCAGCTGAGACAGTTGCCCGATTTCTGTAGGCCGAGCGGTGAGCTGGTTTTGATTTAAGTTAAGCACTTGCAGCCGAGACAATCGTCCGATTTCTGCAGGAAGGCTGGTGAGCTGGTTTTGATTTAAGTAAAGCACTCGCAGCTGAGACAGCTGCCCGATTTCTGTAGGTAGAGCGGTGAGCTGGTTTTGATTTAATTCAAGCCTTTGCAGCTGGGATAGCTGCCCGATTTCTGCAGGCAGAACGGTGAGCTGGTTTTGATCTAATTCAAGCCATTGTAGCTTAGACAATTGACCTATTTCTACAGGAAGGCTGGTGAGCTGGTTTTGATTTAAAATAAGCCATTGCAGCTGAGACAGCTGCCAGATTTCAATAGGCAAGCTGGTGAGCTGGTTTTGGTTTAAGTCAAGGGTTTGCAGCTTAGATAACTGGCATATTTCTGGGGGTAAATAAGTTAAGCCTGCTTTAGATAAATCTAAAATCGTGATGTTTTTACAATTTTCTTCAATCCAATTGCTAAGAAGCTCTCCTTTTTTCTCTAGAGGCAAGTGCTTAATTTCTTCTCGGCTCAAGTATTCTTCCCCACCAGGAAGTTTTTTCCAAAGTAAAAGGTGATTAATATTTAAGAGATAAGAAGCGTAATTAGCCAGCGTTAAGCCTCTTTTTTCTTCTGTTTTCCATTTAAATTCTACTAGAGACAAGTGCTTAATTTCTTCTCGGCTCAAGGATGCTTCCCCACCAGGAAGTTTTTTCCAAAGAAAAAGGCGATTAATATTTAAGAGATAAGAAGCGTAATTAGCCAGCGTTAAGCCTCTTTTTTCTTCTGTCTTCTCTTTAAATTCTAAGGAAGAAATAGATTTAGCTAAGGTAAGAACTTGTTTAAAAACTTGATAAACTTTTTCAGTAGAGGTAAGTGCAGGATTGAGTTGATAAACTTTAGTTAACATAAGAGTTCGCTGGGTAGTGGCATTTTCCCTGGGGAAATGAAGCTGGGCTATTTTTTTATAAAGGGAAGGCATGACTTCAGAAGCCAGCAGATGATGCCATCTTTTACAGACGCTAAATAAGGAAGGAACTGCGCAAGCCTCTAGGATAGGGAGCAACAATTCATTGGGCAAGCTTTCAATAGAGGCCGAAGAGATAGGATGCATTTTATTTCCTTGGGTAGTGACGACCTTTCAGTACTTTTATTTTTTTAAAGACAATATAAAAAAATTAAAAAGGCAAGTCAAACCAATTCGTATCCTTATCAAGGAAAAACAATTCGCAGATGATCTACCGACGCTTTTTTTTCAGATAAATTCAAGGAAAGGGGGAGACCTTCCAAGCATTTAGAAGCAGCCGCAGGTTTTGGCGATTAAGTGATGCGGCAATTCTGGTTTGGCTAAAAGAATGAGATTGATTCTTTGCCTTATTTGAGAAAAACGGCTCTTTTTGGCGCAATGTGTTAATTCTTCTACCGCATGATGGAATGCAATACGCCTAGCTTCTTCCTGTCAAAAAAGGTTGTTCTTCCATCGTAGCAATCTGCCGAAAAAGAGAGAAAATTCTTGTCATTTATCACTTCTACTCTATTGACAGTATGCCATACTTGTCGCATCCAATCCCGGCCAAGTTTTTAAAAAGATAGCAAAAAGAGGAAAACCTCTACAGGGTGCTTTTATAGGTTCAAACTACATTTAATTATTAATAATAAAGGAGAAATTCTTGCTTATATGTTAACACCAGGAGATGTGGAGATCCCTGTCTCGATTTGGCTAAAAACATTTTTGGCATAATGTTTGCCGACAAGGAATGCATCTTCCCCTATTGTTTATCAAGCTTTACAACAAGGGCTTAGAAATTATTACTAGGCTTAGAAAGAATATGAAAAGCAAGCTAATGTCAGTGGTAGATAAGATTTTATTAAGAAAGCGGGGAGCATTTGAAAGCATTAGCAATAAATTGAAAAAACTCTTGTCAAATCGAACATCATCGACATCTTAGCCCTTGGAATTTTTTTATCAATCTAATCAGCGGAATAGTGACCTATGCTTACGAGCCCTACAAGCCCTGCATTCAATTGACTTGCAGGGAGAAAAGTTAGCTTATAGTCTAGGTATAATTTGAAGCTGTCGTAGAGTGTTTTCTTATCTGATAATGCGCGTTTATCAAGCTATTTATCTCGGTAAATTTTAAGTTGCTGGCTGAGCTACTACTCGTAAAATTTGACATAAAGTAGCTTTTACTTTTAAGATTTATAGAAGGTCAACTAGCTTTTTCCACATGCTGCAAATGTTTTAAATTTTTATTAACCTATTAACTTAGCCTCTTTGCTGTTCTTTAGCTTAACTAAAGAATGGCAGAGCAACGAAGTTAAATTAAGCTAAATCTTACAAAAGAAAGATATATGACTATTTATTCTACTTCTACCGCCATGCCTCTTTACCGACACCCTACAGGAAGGCTTTTTCGATCCCACCCGCAAGGAGGTTACGAGGAGCAAACTCCCGACGGATGGATTCCCGTTACTAACAGCCATTTAATTCGTTCTATTCAAGAAGATTCTTTCAGTATTTCCCCTACACCTCCTGTCTTAGCTTGTCGTAGCTTGACAATTTATTCTCAACCCACCACCATCCCTTCGCATCTCTTTCTTAATCTCTTAAAAAAGAAGTAGGTTTCTTAATGATTGAGAAGAGTCTTATATTTTTCATGGACAGTTAGTGCTTCTGTCTCTGAAACACTATAGCCATCTTGTTCAATTAGATGGAAAATATCTTGATTGAATGACTTGTCTTCCCATTGGTCCGTATCAAGTCGACGAATTTCTACTGTTCCATCGATAGTACGTGCAATAAATGCCGGGGTAACATAATAACGCCAATCCATAGCTAATCTCCTTTATCCTATTTTTATTTGATCTATGCCTGCTCCAAATAAATTTAATTGTACCTGCTCACACAATTTAATTACGCTCCTTGGATTAGATAAGCCAGTACTTTCTAAAATTTTCTCACGGGAAGTATTGTCTTCTAACTTACGCATGACCTGATCTAAGAAATGATGGGACATTTCTTTAATGGATTCATTTGTGCCATCATGAACTTGATGAAAATGGAACTGAACCTCTCCCATGATTCTTTTTTCAGTCAGCGGTGTTCTTAAGTAAACCTTTGCATGAATACCCACATAGCCACTGGAATAATCTTCTTTAAACTTATTAGAAAAGACTATTTCATATCCTCTTTTTCGAGATTCTTCGGCAAATATATGAATAGCTTGACGCATTTCATCCATGTTGCTGGCAATAAAGGTAGTACGTATGGTGTCATTCAACTTCTTTAACGCTCCTGAAATATCTGCCCCATTACCTGCCCATATGCTAGCTTTCCTAGTCATACTTACCTGGGTTTTAATAAGAAATTGGTTTGCATCTCCATGAAAAGAGTGAACGCCACTTTCCTGGCAAGTAGCTGCTACCATTTCTAAAAACTCGCTTTTCACTTCTAAAGCACTATCGTGCAATTCTGCAATAGTAGAAGCATCATTTATCCAGGAAAGATGGGCAGAAGAACTTCTTTCAGTCTGATAGTCTTTTTCCAGATTTATCTTACGGGCAATTATTTCTTTTTGGACCCTCCAAGCTTCCCTTATCAGTGAAGCTTTATCAGGGATCACCCCGTGTACGCCTTCCAATGAAAGTAAAGAGTGACTTCCTGCATATTTATCCGCATGATGGGCCGCCATACGCAAGTTTTGAGCCACCTTATCAGTTAGCTGTTCTTCTTCTAAAAGTTTTAAGGTCTTCCTATTAAACTGAAGGATCTGCATATCCTTTCTGATGACTTGATCTTGTAGCACATCGCAGACTAGAGAGGGTAAGACCAGCTTACCATCTGCATTTCCTACCATTCTAGTTTTCAATAGCTCTTGTTTTTTATCAGCAGGTATTTCATTTAATTCTCGGATCCTTTGCTGAAGAGAAGATGAGGAAATAGCTAGCAATGTTGTGTAAATTTCGGGATAAATTTTCTCAAGGACCGCTAAATTATTTATTATACTTGAGTGAGCCTCTATGAGAAAATCTTTATACTTCTGTTCTACTGGCTTGCCTTGTTCTAACCTTTGTAAAAATTTAACATAAGCTCCTGGCGTCCCTTGTACATATCTTAAAGCCTTTAATTTTTCTTCTGTTGGAAGCTTCATTAGCTCTAAAATAGCTTTTTGATCTTCTTCAGGTATAAAATCTGTCTGAACAATGGCACCTGAACCCTTAATTATGCCTTGTTCATTAAGGCTTTCAAGAAAAGAGGGAGAATTTATTCCTTGCTCGTGCAAGACTAAAACCACTTTTTTTCCTTCCTTCCGTAATTCTTGTGCTAAATTTGCTATTAGCTCGGCTATTTCTAAGGCCTCTCCTTCTAAGGAAGCAGTGTTAACGAGGTCAAACTCATCTAAAAGAATAGTATCAGAGGAAGATTCTAATAGGCCTTTTTTGATACTTTCATAATTATCCTGCAACCATTTTAATTCATGGCCTTTTAGCTTATAATAACCCTCGCACCATAGATGTTCTTGCTCTTGGTCAGTGCTTTTGTGCAATTCGAAATAAGAGGTAAGAAATCCCTTTTTTAGATCAAAGGTTGTAGGGTCTTTAACCGCTAAGCGAATTTGCTCAGATTTACCGGTTCCGGGCGCACCCTGTACAATACAAGCCCCATGAACTTTTAAAGCTTTTTTTATGGCAATGACAACAGGTAACCTCTCTTTTACACTCTGCGTCGGTTGGCGGGAGCTTTTTGTAAGCTGATGAAAATGAGCAGCCCATTGCACCTTAGAATCGCTACTAAGTCTCTCCTTACCCCTCTCTTGAATGATAGGGCGACGAGTAGCTATGGGGAGGGAGAGACGATGGATAGAGTAAGACCTAGAATGAAGAATAGTTGTGCGCAACATGATGCGATGAACTTCTGAAGTACTTTTAGTTATAGCCTTACAAGTATGGAACAGAGCATTATGCTGTCCCACGCCACCAGATAATGTTTTTTTTAAAGGTGACATTACATACTCCTTTCTTTTAAATTAACGATCATTAACAAATGATTTTCTACTTTAACTATATTTTAATTATATAAAATTAAAATAATATAATCAAAAACAATAGTTTTAAACAAAAATAAAATTTATAAAACAAAATATAGCTTGTTATTTATCAACAATTTAAATTTAAAAAATAATTTAATAAAAAAACTAAATATAATAAAAAAACATTAAAAAATAAACATTAATATAAATAATAGATAATAAAATTTAGTTAATTATTGAAAATTTAAATGAGGGAGATATATTTTTTTAAGGAGGAGAAGTTATAGGCGAGGAAGCTTTGAAGGATTTATAGATATTCAAGGGAGAATCTTGCCACCACTTGTACCATAAAATTCCTCAAGAAATTTAAAGGGAAAGCCTCATATTACCTGGGAAAAAACCTATAACAGCTTATTTTGAATTTTGATTATAGGGTCACCTTGCTGGAATTCTCCTAGAGGACTGAATTGAAGATCAAGCTTTGCGGCTTTATCGATGGTTAGGTAAATGGCAAGAAGATGAGCCTTTAGATACCTTGCTAGAGGCATTAAAAGAATGGATGGATGGGCCTTAGAAGGATTAATTGGGAAAGGCTAATATTTTTACTCAAAAGAAAATGGTTACTACCTAGCCGTTCGATAGAAGCAAAGAATTTATTAAATATTTTTAAGAGAAAAGGTGAATATCAGTAAAAAATGCGAGCATGCAAAAGTATTAGGCTAGAGCCTTAGACTTTCTAGCTTTTGCGAATTATTTAAGACATTAAAGTCGACAACACGAATCACATTTGAAGGGAGGTTATCATAAGCAGCTTTTGAAACGAGCACCGGCTGCGCAGAGGTTTGCAAAAGAGCCTTAATACCCCTTGGGGTATCTTCAAAACCAATAATATTATCTTGGGGATCGGCAAGTTGTTTGATGGCAGTAAGGTAGCTTTCTGGATGAGGTTTAGGATGAGTGTAAAGTTCGCGGGTAAACCAATAGGGGATGGTATTGAGAATAGGAAGCTGACAACGAACAGTATCTACAAGCTCCTGAGGAGAATGAGTCACCACGCAACGTTTGATATTAGCCTTATCTAAGGCCTCTAGAAGTTCCTGCACTCCCGGCATAAGCTGGATGTTATGACGTAAAAGTTTGATGACTTTTTCCTTTTTACAAGCATACAGAACATCCCAGTTAGGTTCTACTTCATAGAGGGCAGGCAGCTCACGATAAATTTCCTCTTTTAATCCCTCAGCATGATAATGAGCCGCCTGGCAATAGCGTGTAAAGCTCCAATCAAGATTAAATCCATATTTCTTACACATGTACTGATAAGCTCTGAAATGAATTTCTTCGGTATTAACTAATAAACCATCGAAATCAAAAAGAAAGAGTTGATAATCATCTATCCATTGCATAAGCTAATGATTCCAATTTTAGTTAATTTATTCATATGCGCTACTTTTCTATTATTTCAACTTTCCTTCTGGCCTTTCTTCTTAGCAGCTGTTTTTTTTCTGAGGAAGCAGAAAGTGAACGTGCACGGCTGCAAAATGCTATAGGAGAATATATCTATCGCCGCCACAACGAATATCTTTTTAAACCAGAGCCCGCTACTCAATCAGCTCCCATTCTATATTCCTGGGAAAATCATTCTTTTGATTCTATCACTAAAGAGTATTTTCGTTGTAAAGGCAGTAGCCTAAACCCTCCGCATGTCGTTCATCGCAAGCAAGAGACCTTACGTTTTTTTGACTGTGGAGGAGCAGAACGCCATAGTTTGCCTTTACATCACGATAAAGAATTTGTCTACCCCATTCTAATTAATTTACTTAATTACCTTCAGCATAAATCGGGTAGAAAAATTGTGATTACCTCAGGGCATCGCTGCCCTCAGCATAATATCTATGTAGATGATTCTATAGAAAACCAATCATCTAAGCATATGATCGGCGCAGAGGTCTCTTTTTATATCCAAGGATGGGAAAACAAACCGGAAGAAATTATTAAGCTTATTCACGGCTATTATTTAGAAACACCTAAATATAAAGGGCTAAAAGATTTTCAAGAGTTTAGCCGTTATGAAAAGCAAGATACTAATGTCTCTACATTGCCCTGGATGAATAAAGAAGTGTTTGTAAAGCTTTTCAAAAAAAAGGAGGGGCGTAACTTTGATAATCGCCATCCTTACCCTTATATTAGCATCCAAGTACGTTACGATGTAGAGAGCCAAACAAAAGTATTTTACTCGTGGGAAAAAGCTCATCGAAATTTCCTACGTCAATAAAGTAAAGCATATTAAAATTTTTTATCCCAGTTTTACAGAGAGAAATAGAATACATCCATGGCGAAACTGCAAGTGATTAGGGGAAAAGGGTTAAAAAGATTAAAAAAAAAAAATGAGAAGAAAGCCAAAGGATAAAAAGTGGCGGGCTTATGAAGCCTGCCTATCCAATGCTTTGGAAGTTACTTCTCTATTTAAAAAGATGCATCTATAAAGCCTACGATTGTATAAAGGGTTGCTCAAAAAACGTAGAAGCATAGTTCTTTTCCTCTTTCATCCATGGCAAGGGCTGCATCTATTTAGTTTGACATGATTTAAAGGATATTTCATGCTTAAGCATATTTTGAGAGCGTTTTTTCTCCCAAATCGCTATGCTTTGTTTACGCCTAAATCATTATAAAGCTCTTAATTTCTTGCAAAGTTGACTATGAAACCAATCAAGCTAGATAACCAACAAAGCCGTCTTTTTAAATCTCGCTTTAGCGATGAACTCAATCTAGATCATCCTCTTATCCAGCTATCCAAATTGATTGAATGGAAGCAGCTGGAAGAAGAGTTTGATAAGCTGTTTGTAGAAAAGATAGGGCAGCCAGCTAAGCCTGTAAGGCTAGTTGTAGGGCTCTTTATCTTGCAGCATATGTATGGGCTTTCGGATGTAAATGTGGTGCATCAATGGGTAGAAAATCCTTATTGGCAATACTTTTGTGGGTATGAATTTTGGCATCATGCGCTGCCTATTCATCCTACTTCTTTAATTAGATGGAGATCTAGATTGGGTGAAGCTGGACTTAGCAAGATTTTACAAGGGACGATTGCAGCAGCTGTTCTGACAGGCGCAGTGAAAAAAAAAGCCTTAAAAAAGTCATTGCCGATACAACCGTAATGCCTAAAGCTATCGCCTTTCCTACCGATGCCAAACTTTACTTTAAATCTATTCAAGCGCTTGTAAAAA
>NZ_VJOT01000057.1 GCF_011087585.1 Neochlamydia sp. AcF84 | reverse complement strand
GCCCTTCTTCCCCGTGCTTTTATTTTCCCTCCATCCTTTAATGGTTTCATCCGAAAACCATAAAGTTATGCTTCCTCTTTGTTCTAAAGCTTTGTTATACTCGGACCAATTACGTATGCGGTAAGTGACTTTTTTTTCCATAGCCTGCCTATATTTTTGTTGTTGCAAACTAATTTTATAGCTCTTATGTGTTAAAGGGCAATCTTATCGCATACACTTCTTAGCATTTACGCAACAACGCCCCTTTGTAAAAAGAGTTTAAAAAAAGATAAGCCTAGAAAATCTAGTGCTAAAGTTTTTTTAAATAATTTATCCTAGCTAAACTAGCTGATGAGGGGATTAGGATTTTAAAAAATTTATAGTTGTAGATTTTTTTCGATCTTATTAACTTGAAAATATAGTTTTCTAGTCTTACGCTATTCTTGAGGTACCTTTAACATAAGGAGGCTGATATGTCAGTAGATGTATTTGAGACAACTTTACAAAAAACCCATGAGTGGCTTAAAGATCTTATGAAGTTACTGGGATGGACTGACGAAAAAAAAGCTTATTTGGCTTTAAAAGGAACACTGCAAGCTTTGCGTGATCGTTTATCCGTAGAAGTGTCTGCGAAATTAAGTGCTCAATTGCCTATGTTAGTCCGAGGATTCTATTATGAAGGATGGAAGCCGTCTATAATGCCCGTTAAGGTTAAAACTACGGAAGAATTTTTAGATTTTGTGGCTTTTCATTTTAATAGCCTAGCATTAGTACAATATTCTGATGTAGAAAAAATAGTGCGTGCTGTATTCCAAGTAGTTACTCAGCATGTCTCTAAAGGAGAGATTGAACATATCAGGCAAGTTTTGCCTCTTCCTATCGCTGCGCTTTGGCCTTCTTCTGAAGGTTAGTCAGACTTTTTGTCTTTCTGCTGAAGATGGTGCGAAGAAGAACTTACTGCGCTTTTGCCTTGAGCCCTTTAAAGGCCAGGCAAAAGCTTTGCTATAAACGCTTAAATATAAATTTTAAAATTTTCTATTAGCTATTGTAATGATCTACAATCTTTCTTGATTTCTTATCCTTTAAATTTTTCTCTTCTATCCACTGAAAGCTTATCTTAAACCACTTATGTAAAGCGCAGGGCTGAGCTAAGTATTCAACTTATTTTTTTTCTTAAGGCTATAAATTTTAACTAAAGGGTAGCTTATAGAGACTTTGCCTTTGCAAGTTTCTCTAGGGTATTATGTATAATAACTCCTCTATTTTAAATAACTTAAAGGCTTTTTAATTTAAAAAGCTTACTTTTTTGTCTTTTGCTTGCTAGAGATATCATCTAAAGCCCTTTAAGAGTAAATGTCTATCTTTACCTCGTATAAAATATAAGCTCATTGAAATTTTTTCTCTGAAAGACAAAAAAGGTAATAAAAAAAACTTGCATTTGAGAGAAATGAATGTTAAATGAATATTTTATCTGTAAAAGTTGAAGAAAACCCATAAATTTTTTAGGAGTGTTAGAATGAATAAAAAAGATCTCAAAAAACTTGCTTTGTTAGGTATTACAGGCGGCGTAATGATGGCTTCTCAGAGTTCTATTTATGCTGATACTAGCAATCATTTAGCAACACCTGGAGTGCTCATGGCTAGCGGTTGCGGAGCTGGCACATGCGGAAATCAAGGCAAACCCTCTTCTGGTTTAAATCGTGAATCTCGTATCATCGCTGAGGCTGATGAAAGCCTTAAAAGTAGCTCTGCTACTCAATTGATGACGGAAGATCAATTGAAAAGCCAATTGAACGAACAAGGTAAAGAAAATTACAATAGTTTGAATGCAGAAGGGAAAGCTTTAGCACAGAAGTTAGCTAGCAGAACATGCAAAGGAAATAATGATTGCAAAGGCTTAAACTCTTGCAAAACAGAGGAGCATAGCTGTGCAGGCAAAGGTTCTTGTGCAGGATCAAGCGCTTGCAACTTTAAAGATAAGAATCTTGCTATCAAAGTTGCTGCACAAAAGCAAGCCGAAAAACGTGCACAAACCAATCAAGGCTCTAATTAAGGTTTGACTCCTAGTGCGTGCATATCTTTAAGTTTTAGCGTCCTGGATATGCACGCACTTTTATCAGCTTCTATCGCTAATTAAATGAAGTCTAAATTGATAGGCCATTTATAAGCACTTAACCTTTAGGCTTAAGTTAACTTTTTTTATTCATGATTGAGCTTAAAAACTTATGATTCGGACAAGAGGAGAGAAATGAAGAAAAGAGATCTTAAAAAATTGGCTTTATTGGGCTTGGCAGGTGGCATGATGCTTTCGCAATCTGTCCATGCGCAGCAGCCTTCTTCCCGTACCTATCTTACCCTGTTAGCTGCCGTCTCTACTCCTGGCAAAAGCAGTCCTCCTTCGGCCCCTTCTACGGCTACTACGCAAGCTGAAGTCGATCCTAATGCTGGTAATTTAGGCTATCATCTGATGGATGAAGAGGAGTTGCTGCTTGAGCTTAATGAGGAGGGCCAGCAAAATTACCAAGCTTTAGATGTAGCTAATAAAAAATTAGCACAGCAAGTGGCAAGCGCACGTTGCGGAAATACTAATCAATGCAAAGGGCTAAATGCCTGTAAAACTGACAAGCATGAGTGTGCCGGGCAGGGCTCTTGCAAGGGGCAAGGTAAATGTGCGATCGCAGACAAAAACCTTGCTGTTAAGCTAGTTTATGATAAAATGATGAAAAAAAGGGCGCTTGCTAACGGAAATTAAATCTTAAATGCTAGGCCTATATTTTTCTTCCTCAAACTTATGGTAGTAACAAAAAAATTTAAGTATTGCCAGGATGGCTATGAAAAATGCAAATATTCCTAACTTAGGAATCGGAATAGGTTTAAGACATGTCCACTATGAAGACATTTTTCGCTTACAACCTGAAATTGACTGGTTTGAGATTATTAGCGAAAATTTCATGGTGGAAGGTGGCAAGCCTCTTGAAAATCTTGAGAAAATTTTAGCTAAATATCAGGTCGTGCAACATGGAGTAGCTCTAGGAATCGGAAGTGCTGAGCCTTTAGACTACACTTATCTAAAAAAACTTAAAGCTTTAACGCGTTTAACCAAGACACCCTGGTTATCTGATCACTTATGTTGGGGCCATCTGCCCGGTGCGCACTATCATGATTTACTTCCCTTGCCTTATACCCAAGAAGTCATCAACTATGTAGCTGAAAGAGCACGTATCGTACAGGATTACCTAGAAATTCCTTTTGCTCTTGAAAACCTTTCTTCTTATGTAGCTTTTCAAGAGGATGAGATGCCTGAATGGGAATTTTACACGGCTGTTGTAGAGAAAGCTAACATTTTTATGATGTTGGATGTCAATAACATTTATGTCTCTAGTCGTAACCATGGCTTTGATGCGCAAAAATATATCCAAAACCTTCCCTATGATCGGGTGTTGCAAATCCACTTAGCGGGCCATAACGATCATGGCGACTATGTATTAGATACCCATGACAATTATGTTCGCGATGAAGTGTGGGATTTATATGCCGATATCTATCCCCGCACAGGGGGAGTTTCCACTTTACTTGAATGGGACGATAATTTTCTTAGCTTTCAAGAAACTTGGGAGGAGGCTTTAAAAGCAAAAAAGTTTCAGAAATATTTACATGACAAGGCTAGCCTTGAAAGGCCGATGCGCCAATTGCAAGGGGTAGAAGTATGAAGGCAATGGAATTAAGGTTTGATAAGCAAGCGCCTGCTAACCTTAAAAAGCTGCAAGAGTGGTTTGCAAGTATACTAGTAAGGCCTGTCGATCAAGATAGCCGTATGAATCCTATCTCTCCTTCACAAGAGAGCATGGAAGAAGAAGCATTTGAATACATCGTTCCTAGCCCTACTTTAAGGCCCGCTCAACGTATAGAGCTTTATAATCAGCAATATTGGTGGAGGCTTTTAAGTATTTTGCATGATGCCACACCTCTTGTGGTGCGCCTGTTTGGACATCATGACTTTAATGAAAAAATTGGCAAGCCTTATCTTACTCATTATCCTCCTGACACCTGGTCGTTAAATTTTCTTAGTGATCGGCTTCCTCAGTGGATAGATGAGAGCTATCAGGAAAACGATAAACAATTAGTATTAGATGCAGCAAGGGTTGACGCCGCTTTAAACTATTCTTTTTTTGCTGCCCATTATTCTCCTGTGAATGCCCATACAATAGCAGCAGGAATGGATAAGACTCTTAAACGGCGTATGTCTTTACAGCCTCATGTTTTCTTATTTAATTTGCGTTATGATATGTTTGCTTTTCGGCAGGAAATGATAAAGCAAGAGGCAGAATATTGGGAAAATCATGATTTTCCTAACCTAGCTCAAGATCGTCCCCATTATTTTGTGGTATACCGTAATAGTGAAAATAATTTACAGTGGGACGAAATTGACTTTTCTGCTTTTCGTTTCCTAAATCTTTTTTTAACAGGAACAAGTCTTGAAGAAGCCTGCGAATGGCTTGAGCAGCAAGATGAGCAGCTTTATGCCGAGGCAGCAAGCAAGCTACATCTTTGGCTTCAAGAATGGGTGTTCCGGCAATGGCTATATTTTGATGATAAACAGTCGTGAAGCAGCATTTTTCGCCCTTCTACATTCCTTAAAAGGGGAAAGCTTTATCTCCGAATATTTAGGAGAGTGGTTTAAAAAAGAGCAGCCTTCTTCCCAAGATTATCAATTAGCCCATCAAATAGCTTACGGTTCTGCTCAGATGGCTCTAGCCTTAGATTATTTGGCTTTGCAGCTCTCTGAAAAGAAAAAGATGCGTTTAAAGTTAAAAGAAAAGGCTTTATTACGCACAGCTTTATATCAATTTTACTTCTTAGATAAGCTCCCTCATTACGCTATTGCGGATGAGTCAATCAAGATTGCAAAGAAACATTTCCATTCTTACTTTGTTGCTTACTTAAATGCTATATTAAGAAAGTTTCCTCTTCTTTCTTTAAGTCTACCCCAAGGGATGGATCTATCTTCTCTTAGTATCCGCTATTCATTCCCCCTTTATTTTATTAAAGCTCTCAACAAACACTACGGCTTACAGACGACAATAAAGATTTTAGAAGCTAGCAATAAGCCTGTCTTAACAATGGCTCGGCTAAGAAATATAGTAGAAACCCCGGCAGAATGGAACACAGTTATAGAAAAGCCAGTCAAGATCATTACCGTCCCTGCTTCTGAGGTTAAATGGGTAGCTTCTTCCGCAAATTATTACATTCAAAATGTTACACCAGCAAGCTTAATAGCAAATCTTTCTCAAGGAATAAGTAAAACTCCTACTAGCATTTTGGATGTATGCGCTTCTCCTGGGGGCAAAACCTTGGCCCTTCATGACTTTTTCCCTCAAGCAGCCCTATATGCCAATGATGTCTCTTTGCAAAAAATACAAAAACTGAAAGACAATTTTGCAAAATATGGTGTGCAAGCTCAAGTAAGCTGCAGTGAAGGCGAGAAGCTAGAACTTGATAAAAAATTTGATCTTATCGTTTTAGATGTGCCTTGCAGTAATAGTGGAGTTTTGAGTAAACGTCCTGAAGCTCGCTGGAGATTACACGAAGATCAAGCAAAGCAGCTTAAAATCATCCAGTTTAATTTGTTAAAACATGCTGCTCATCTGTTGGAAAATGAAGGCGAAATTTGGTACATGACCTGCAGCATTCTCCCGGAAGAAAATGAAGAGATAGTAGCTATAGCGTGCCAAGAACTGGGGTTAATGAAAAAGAATCTTATTTCCATCTTGCCTAATGCAGAAGGATGGGATGGAGGCTTTGCCTGCTGTTTAGTTAAGAAATTAAGATAAAAAACAGAGAAATTATAGGCTTTTTGAGTTCCTCCTTACGCAGTCGCCTGATTTATAAATAAATTTCCTTAAGTAGAGAGGCAGCTTTTAGCGGATGGGGTATGCAGACTTAGTTTTTTTTAAGCATCTAATAATCCGCATACTCTTCCATCTATTCGCCTCTAAACCTTCATCCTATTTCCCTGATTTATTGGATGGAGTTAGCGTTTCCAACACTTAGTCTGTGATATTTATAATGGTACGAATATGTTGACATAGCAAAGGAATTTCTGAAAAATTTTGGTTTTCTATCTTATTTTTTAAAGTAGAGATTTTATCAGCTAATTCGGTAAGCCTTTTATTTTCGGCAGATCGAAGGGCAGGAGAGGAATTTATCTCTAATAAGGGTTGATAGACCTCTTTTAATTTTTTCATATATTCATCTAAATCCTCTAAGTCTAAGGGAATAAACTCTTCTAATTCATATTTTGCTAGTTCTTCCCAAGAAAATAAAAGGTCTTGTAAATGTTCACTAGCTTCTTGTAGAGATATATTTTTGGTTTGATTATAAGCTAATAGCCAAGGATCTTGTACATCCACCAATAAATTGTTACTTAAGAAAGTTAAAAATTGTTGCTTATTTTTCAGATAATTTTCTATATCTTTAATAATTAATTTGTATTTTTTATTGTTAGTAGGATGGGTTTTTTTGATTAATTGATAATGTAGTTTTTCTAAGTTAGAAATTATACTAGTTTTAAAAGCACGAGCTACATAATATTTTATACGATTATAAGTGTCTATATTTAATTTTAAATGGCTGCTAAAAGTTAAAGTAAACGTTTTTAAAAAAGCTACTCGAGCTGCCAAGTCCTGGTGTGGTCTTTCAATAGGTCCACTCATTTTTTCTCCTAGCTATAATGTTTTTTTACTATTTTCAATAGTTCTGTAAATATTTGTACTCTATCAGAAAACTCTTCTTTTGGGAAAGATAGATTACTGGAGGAGGAGACTTCTAATAAGGAGGATAATACTCCTGGTTCACGACAAGCTTGCAGCAAATTTTGCGCTCCTCTATGAAAGCCTTGTTCTAAGCATTTCTTAATGTTCTTTCCTTGTTGGTTTAGCTGTTCTTGATAAGTTTCTGCTGCTACAGGATCATTGCTAAGCCTTATATTAACAGAAGTTTTCAAGTTCTTAATAATTTGTTCAGTTAATTCCCCTTTTGCTAACTTCATAAGGCTCGTAGCAATAGTTTTCCAGTTTCTACGATTAACCTTAAAATCATGATCAATTAAAGCTATACCTCTCTCTTCATTCGAAGCGTTAGGATTTAATAGGAGGTTATCTAAATTATTTGATCTTTCAGGATGCATGCGGTCCGTATTATGTAATAACACGTCTAAAAAAATCATCTCTCCTATATCCAATAATACTTTTTCTTGTAACAGAGTTTCTATAAGATCATCCAGGTGTAATTCAGCAAAAGTTATGCCTGGAACATATGTCATTACCATTATATGTTGGGTATCCTGCAATTGATATTCTAGCTGTGCAATTTTCCTTTCCAATGCTTCTTTTTCTTGCCTATCGTTCGTTGTCTCTTGCTTTTCTTTTAAATTATCTATTCCCAAATCTTTTAGTTTTTGCACAGCTAGTTCTCCTAACTCGGATTCTCTAGGAAATGCTGTATAAAGAGGAGTTAAAAAATTTAGCTTTTTATAAAACCGATCAGCAATAACATGCGTTATGGGATTAGACATTAATTTTAGAGCTAAAGGCGGCTCTTCATAAGCCTCATGATGAAGAAAATATATCCCCGTTTTTCCTGCTGTGGAACGAATGATGTGATTAGTTTCGGGTAGAATTTTTTCTAATTTTCCCAACACAGCACGATGATTGATAGCCAGTTCAACAAGTGCTTTGCTTTCAAAAGAACTTGAGCTAAAAATGCTAAAGAGTTTTCCTGGTAGGATTTTAGTTTCTTTTATCTGAAAAATTCTATCTATATTTTGTTGCGTTTCGTTAACTTGATGTTCATTTAAATGCTTAGGTAGCTTATTAAAAAAGATATCTACTATTTCTTTCGGTGCTAATTTTTTAAAACCTGTTGGAACTCCCTTCTTATAGCCTAAAGCAATTTCGTTCTCTTGATAGTTCAAATAAATATATTTTCTCTCATTCTTTTTAACAGCTTCTTGACGACTATCTAACATTTGGTTGACAAGAGTATTCCAATCATCGAGAGGAAGAGTAGGAAGGTCAAATCTAACGAATGAACTACTCGCACTACTATCCATAAATAACCATATTAAAATAATAGATAATGTTATGTATAAATTTATTATAACTAATTTGATTAAATAATTGTTATTTAAATAATTTATTTTTAATTATATTTTAAGATAGTTAAAAATAAAATATTGTTAAAGATTTAATAAAAATTTAAAATATGTACATATAATAATTTTAATAAGTACATGCCTTAAAATTATTTAAAGCATGTCATATCTAAGAGACATTCTCTGAATTATTAAAATCGTTTAAAATAGAGGCTGTTTAACCAGGAGCCTAATATGATAAGAAAACCTTATCCTAGCGATTTAAATAATCAAGAATGGCAAGTGCTTGAACCTATAATATGCAAGAAGAAAGCTGGCAAGCCACCTATGCACTCTAGACGAGAGATGCTTAATGCCATCTTTTATGTTTTAAGGACAGGTTGCCAATGGACAGATCTTCCTCATGATCTACCTCCTTGGAAATCGGTCTATTCTCAGTTTTTAAGATGGAAACAGAGTAATTTATTCGAACAAATTAATACTTATTTAAGGCGATCGCTTCGCCAAAGCTTAAGGCAAGTTAGCGGAACTTCTATAGTCGATAGCCAAAGTGTCAAAACAACTGAAAAAAAGGGCTCTGCGGCTACGACGGCGGCAAGAAAATTAAAGGTAGGAAAAGGCAAATAGTAGTAGATCACTTGGGACTGTTAATAGCAGTTGTAGTTAGTAGCGCAGTTTGTAACGACAGAGATTGAATGGAAGGAGTTGGAAGAAGAGTTTAATAAGCTGTTTGTAGAAAAGATAGGGCAGCCAGCTAAACCTGTAAAGCTAGTTGTAGAGCTCTTTGTCTTACAGCATAGGTATGGAATTTCGGATGAAAATGTAGCGTATCGATGGGTAGAAAATCCTTATTGGCAATATTTTCGTGGGTATGATTTTTGGCATCATATGCTGCCTATCCATCCTACTTCTTTAATTAAATGGAGGTCTAGACTAGGCGAAGCTGGACTTAGCAAGATTTTACAAGGGACAATAGCAGCAGCTGTTTTGACAGGCGCAGTGAAAAAAGACTTAAAAAAGTCATTGCTGATACAACCCTAATGCCTAAAGCTATCGCTTTTCCTAGCGATGCCAAGCTTTACTTTAAGTCTATTCAAGTGATTGTGAAAATGGCTGATAATTGCCAAATCACTTTGCGCCAAACCTACGAAAAGCTGGCTAAAAAAGCCTTTCACATGCGTGCTCGCTTAAGCCTATGCTCGTCAGCTGAAAAGAGCTAAACGAGAAGAAAAAAGGCTGCATAATTATTTAGGAAGATTAATCCGTGATTTTGAAAGAAAACAGAAGGACAATCTCTTAAGCCCGAAAGCTCTTATTTTTTAGAAATTATTAAGCGTATTTATGCTCAACAAAGAAATGATTCTTGCAAAGTTTATAGCCTGCATGAACCCCATGTAGAATGTATTGCTAAAGGCAAAGTAAAGGAAAAATATGAATTTGGCTGCAAAGCTTCTCTAGTCATCACTCATCAAGAAGGGTTAGTTTTAGATGTCAGAGCCATTCATGGTAACCCATACGATGAGCACACACTTGAAGAAGCTATTAAAAATGCTCAAAACAACAGCAGCAAGAATATTAGACTTCTTTCGAAACTGTAATAAAAATGCAAATTTTAGTAAGATGGTGACTCAATATTTAAAGGAGGCAATATGAAATTTGATAAGATAGAGAAATTAAATGATGAACGCTTCCGACGACTGACAGGGATCAAGCGTACCACCTTTGATAAGATGGCGCAAATTTTACAGGAAGCCGATAAGGCCAAGAAGATTAAAGGTGGGCGTAAATATAAATTAAGTCTAGAAGACATGTTGTTGATGGCATTGGAATATATGCGAGAATATAGGACCTATTTTCATATTAGCCAAAGCTATGGAGTTAGTGAAAGCTCAGCTTATAAAGCGGTGAAATGGATTGAAGATACCTTAATCAAGCATCCAGATTTTGCCTTACCGGGACGTAAAGAACTGTTGAAAAGTGATGCAGAATATGAGGTTATTTTGGTTGATGCTACAGAAACGCCTATTGAGCGCCCTAAAAAAAACAAAAGCGCTATTATTCAGGGAAAAAGAAAAAACATACCCTAAACGCAGCTTGTAGTCGATAAAAAAAGTAAGAAAGTGATTTGCACTTCCTATGTGAATGGTAAAAAGCATGATTTTAGGCTATTTAAAGAATCCCAATTTAAAATCCCTCCACAAATAAAAGTGTTAATTGATTCAGGTTATCAAGGATTAAAAAAGCTGCATATTCAAACGCAGATGCCTAAGAAAAAGAGTAAGAAAAATCCTCTAACTAACGAGGACAAAAAAGCAAATCAAAGCTTATCAAGACAAAGAGTTGCTAATGAAAATGTAAGTGGCCTCCTTAAGTGATTTAAAATCATAACAGATCACTACAGAAATAAACGTAAAAGATTTGCACTTCGCTTTAACTTAATTGCAGTAACCTATAACTAGGAAGTAAATGAGTGAGTTTTGAAAGAGGTCTATTGAAGTAGCATTTGTAGATAAAGGTTATCGAGGCCATACAGTAGAAGGTAAAACTATATTTATCTCTGGGCAAAGAAAAGGCCTGACTCAGTGGATTAAAACCCAAATCAAAAGGCGCCAAGCCATAGAACTTCATATCGGCCATACGAAGAATGATGGTAAACTGGGTTGCAACTATCTTAAAGGTTCATGGGGAGACCGTTATAACGCCAGTTGATGTGGGATTGGCCATAACATGCGCTTAATCTATAACTGGCTAGTCGCTCAACGTTCTCTCAGACGTCTTTATCCAGGCTAAAAAGCTTAATTTCTTCTTTAAGTTGCTTTAAAAACCTATCCTGAAGGCTACCTCCTACGCTAGAACTCTTAAATTTTAGCCAATTTTCATTCTCACTAACAAAAATTCTTGGGTTTCTACTTTTTTAGCTCAGCACTAAAAGGAAATTTACATTTTTTCTTTCTAAAGCTGATGCAATGATGAGGGTTTTTAGGGTAAATCAGGTCGAACTACAATATTTTTTTATCTGGCCCTATAGATTTCTAAAAATTCTTTTCCTAAAGCTTCTAAAAGCTTACGATAAGTTGGAAATCCTAGCTGATGATCTATAAGGGGAAGACCCCAGGAGCTAGGTAAAAATGTAATATGCTTTTGAGGATCTAAGAAAGATTTAATGTAGGTGATGGGATCTAAATAGCAGACCGCATCTCCAAGGCTTACATAGTTAATCACATTTTGAAATCCCCCTGCTGCCAGTAGGCAAGGAGATCCAAAAGTATATACGTCTATCATATTTAGCTCTTCAGCTGATAAAAGACCTTTAGCTCTTAAGGTATCAGAAGCCCCAATACTATGCGCATAATGAATAATTCTTCCTCCGCCTTCCACACCGCCTATTTGTGCTATCAATTCCCGCCACTTTGAAGCAAGCTGTTTAGCTTGAGGAGAAACCCATCCACATCTAACGGCTAGAGATTTTAGAAAATCGTAAGTCCATCCTTCAGTGGGGCGGAAAATATAGTGGATGTTATTGTCTCCATGAAATTTTGAAATTATTTCTAAGCTATACATGACATCATGGCGAGCATTTAAAATCCCATTAATCAAAGTAATTCTGACTTTGTCATTTATTTCTCCTTGCCCTATCACCCCTGCTTCATTCTTTCCTATATAAAAGCCACAGATGCCTAAGGTCAGCTTTCCAAAAATAGCGCTGGCTGTTCCTTCAATCTTCTCATTAAAATTATGTTCCAATGAAAGATGTGTAGACATGAAGGCGTGCATATTGCGAAGTAAGCTAAAAATTTGCTGACCGATATCGGTAACTTGGGAGTAAATAGCGCTCCATAGGTTACTAAAAGAGAATAGGCCATAAGGGTCCATGCGATTGATGGGATTATTAGAGGAAAAAGCATAGAGGTTAGGGCTTTCCATCGAACCTAAGGGATCTTGTGTGGTCCATTGGCCTAGGGAAGGATCGTAGTAACGTTTTCCAAAATAAATCAGTCCAGACTCTAGGTCCATTCTTTTACTGGAAAAGCGCCATGGATTATTGCAGAAGGAGGGCTCTCTCTTTTCTTCCCCAAAAGCAGAATAATGGGCTTGTTCTATCAAGGTTTGATCGGCAAGTGAGATAAGTCCACAGACTGAGCCGCGATGATCATGGAAAGGAACGTATACTTGATCTTCTATTTCTAATAGGACGGCGCTGCCGATTTCTGCTCCTAGCCCCTCACCTAGCACACGCAATTCAGTTATTTGATTTTTATCATTGACTGCTCCAATTTCATTTAAACCATCATAAAGATATTTTTGTTCCCATTTTTTTTCGCCATTAGAAGCAAAACATGTTTTTGACAAGCGCCGATGAAAAAGATCATAAGTATATCGATAAACTTCCCCGTTATTCTGGCGCATAGTTATCATGCGGTTCAAAGCATCATATTCAAAACGAAGTCTCTTACCTTCGATTATCTTTTCTTTCAAATTGCCGTTAGCATCATAACAATTGTGGGTGTTATGGTAACCGATTAGTTGCCCCAAAGGATTAATTGCGCACTCTTCATAATTTTTAGACGTTTGATTTCCTAGCCAGTTATAGGTGTAGGTGTTGCTAAAAAGTCCTGCTTCATTTGTTAGGTAGTTTTGATCATCGTAAATAAAATTGTGCTTATATTCCCCAGTAAAATCTTTAAAAGTAATCTTTTCGATAATCTGCGGCTTTTCAGGCAAATAATGGATAGCTTCAGACCAAAAAGGCGTAGAAATATGAGTAAGATAACCTTTGCTATTATAACTACGTAGCTCTTGACCTATGCCGCCCGCCAAGTCACTAATCAGTGGATGACCATTTAAATTTCGCTCTTGATACTTATGAATCAAGGGATCTTTTAAAAGACGCTGCCTCTCAATTTCTCTAAGGTAGAGACTGTCGTAACTATATTTAATGGAAGATGTATCCGGAAGATCTAATTGAATGCAGCGGTTGAGCTCATCATAATGCCGGGTGGTTTTTAATCCGTTGCCTTGTACTTCTTCTAATAAGCATCCGTCGAGAGAAAACGTGCGCCGTGTAGATAAGGAATGAACTTTATCTTCAATATGGGTGATATGCTGGAGAGAATCATAGGAAAGAATATAGTGGATCGTAAGATCAGAAGAATGAAGGGAAGTAAGGTTGCCTAGAGAATCATATTCATAAAAGATTGTTACCCCATCCGGCTTAAGAAGAGCACTTAGCTGACCTACCTCATTGTAAGCATACTGGGTAGTCATGGGTCTTACTGTACCAAATCCTTCAATGCATCTAACAAGGCGATCATAGGAATCATAATGCCATACTGTACTGATAGTTTTGCCGTGGCTTAGAAAGTAAGTTTCCTTAGCTTTATGATTATTCGCATCCCACTGTAATTCTTGTAAGGAAAGTATGTCACCTAGGCTGTTCTTCTTGGTTATTTTCACAGGTCGTTTAATCGCATCGTAAAGAGTGAGAGTCACATTTCCTGACGGGTCAGTCACAGCTTGTTGAAGCACTTGCTGTCCTAGAGAATTGAAAACAAGCTCTTCAATGGAAGAAGATTGTACAGAAGTCGGCTCTACCAAAGTCATCTTTTGTATCTTACCGTTGGCATCTTCAAGGCGGGTAGATTTTAAATCATTTTTAAAATCATATTCTTTAATAGTAGCAATAAAATTTTCAAAATGGGGGCCATACCATTCTTTAGAAACGGTTTGCTGACCTAAATGATTATATTCATAGGTTAATCGCTTACTAATAGTTTTTCCTGTCATTTGCTCGAGAGCTTGTAAACGGCCCATATAGTCGTACTTATAGCAAATTCTTCGACCTGTGGCCTCTCTTGCTTCTAATAAATGGAAGGCATTATGAATAAAAGTAGTGGCTTTGTATAAAGCGCCTGTTTTATCAAAAGCTTCATTTTTAAAGAGTCGCCCTAAAGGGTCACGATGATAAACTATATAATTTCCTTGAATATCAAAAGCAACTTTTAAAGAGCCATCCAAATTATAAATAAATTTTTCCACTCTTTGATCAGGGTAGAGGATGAGGATAGGCTTACCATAAGCATTGTATTGAGTGTAAGTAGTACAACCTTTTGCATCCGTTTGGGCTATCACGCGATTAAGTACATCATAACTTGTCTGCTTAGAGGGATTAATAATGTTAAGGTTTTCGTCCAAGACGGCCGGATAAATCACTTGAGTCTCACGACCTAAGCTATCATATTCATAGGTAGTTTGATTACCACACTCGTCAATAAATGCTCTCTTATTGCCTTTTAAATCATAATGAAAGTAAGTTTTTTTAGTCTGATCATTGTTATCTAAAACTTCGCTACTAATTAAACGATTGGCAAAATCATAGGTATGGATAATTTGTTGTGAGATACCTGTAGGGCTGATACATGTTTGTTTTAATAGATTGCCATTTAAATCATAGCTCTTCTCGGTAAGCCCTTTAACTTCATCGGATGAAGTAATAAGCTTTTGGCGCTCATCATAGGTGTTATTTATGGAATAATAATGTTGATTATTCGCATCGTAATAGTCCTCTTGAATAACCTTCGCTTGATGGTTGTAGTGATAGATGATTTTTTTTATAAGATGAGTTTGGCCGGTAGAAAGATTCAATGCCCTCTCTTCTATGCTTTCTGGTAAACCTAAGGCAGGATGGTCCGTACGATAGCTAATTGTTTTTATCTGCCTTTCGCTGACGTTGGTAAGGTCGTTTATATTTTTTGAAGATCCATCGTCTTTGCTAAAGGTGGTGACCTGCCCAGTTTGATTGTAAGAGTAAAATTCTCTTAGAATAATTTTGTCGTTAATGCATGTTAACTTGGACTGAAGGTAGGGAGTATTAGGGAAATATGCATAAATTATTTTTTTTCCATTATCTTCTTCTGTGCTCTGTAGAAGATCATTTGCATATTCATAGGTTATGCTATAATGCTCTATCCCATTTTTTAAAGGATAAGCATCGGGGCCTATTTGAATAGCTAGCGTGCATGTGCCAGTAAGGTTGCCATATAGGGTTTCTTTAATTAAACGCTGTTGGTTGTCATAAGAAAAGGAGTGGGCAATAAGAATAGTACCCTGAGCATCGGCTATATAACGGGTACGAAGCTGTTTGCTGTTTTCCTTTTTTCCTGAAGCTTGAGTCCATATTAATTTTTCTAGGCGAGAAAATTGGCCGGCTGAATCGTAATTTTCAATATCTGTTATATATCCATCGCAGAAGCGATAAATGGTTTTGCAATTAAAAGCATCATAGACCTCCGTATACCCTTCATGATAAACAAAGCTACGAGTAACAATAGCGGTGGCATCTTCTCCTACAGGGCTTTTTTGAATTTTAACTTTTCCAGCATGAGGATGACCTTTTTCATAATATTCATATTCTACATAACGGCCTTCTGGTAATTCGCGTCGGGTGATAAGGTAACCTTCTTGGGAAGGGTGCTTTTGATAGTGATAAGCAATAGAAGGAGCGCTTGAGGAAATGACTTCGGCAATTAAACCAGGATCACGGAAGCGATAGGTGATTTGCTGGTTATCATGGGTTTGAATGATGCATTGCTTATAAGGGTCATCGCTATGTTGAATGTTCAACCAGCTGTAGAGATGTTCATCAGCAAAGTCAGAGGCTTTTACAGTTTTTAAGCGATTTTTTTGATCATATTCATACGAGATTTTGTGCGTAGAGGTAAAATGGCCTGCCTCTCCTGGCGTAGATGCGTTAAATAGGTTAGGGAAGTTACACTGCCATCCCGATAAAAAGCAGTCTTCTCCCGTGTGATATCTGCGCAGGCTGAGAGGAGCCGGCCCGCTAAGATGTAAATCGTTTTGAGCTTCCGTGTACTGGCCGGTCATGATATTTACTGAATCAAATACATAAGTAGGATTTTGCCACTCATGCAAGGAAGGTAATAATGAAGAAGAAGGGAGCTCTTGCGTATAGGCACCGTAGGAATTGATGAATAAAATAATAAATAAGCAAATAAGCTTCTTCATGAACTAACCAAAATTAAATAACAGAAATAGCTTAACCAAGAATAAACTTAAAGGGCAAGAGACAATCTATTTATAATGAAATTTTATGATTTAAAAATAAACTTTACATATGATTTTTTTAGCTTCTCTTTCTTATATTTTTTTCTGAAATATTTTTCGGCCGATTTCACTTTAGCTTCGCAGGGAGAAAAGAGTTAGCTCAAGTAAAAACGTGCTTGAAGATTGCTTTTAGCTTTCTTATTCAGCAAGCTCAGTTTTTAGCTGATCAAGAAAAGACTATGTTTCATTAGCTAAACAGATGCTTTAATGGAAAATTGTTGATAAAAAATATCAATTAGAAAAAAGATTAGGTTAAATGCCAGTTAATGACAAATGTTCTTATTTTGAATAAACGCCTCTGGATGTGATTCGGTAGATACAAGTTGTAACTGACTAGCAGAAAGAGCAGGCGTATACAGAGACAAAGCAAAAAGCATTAAGAGATAGTATCGTAAAAAAATCCTATCCATTTCCTCAGCCCTTTTTAGCTGTTTAAAGGTGTTAAGTCTAAGGAAATTTTGATTTTCAAGCAGTAAAAAAAGAGACTTAAATTGAAAATATTTTAATTTTGAGTTTAATCCTTAGTTTTATCAGTCAATTTATATTTTTGCAGCCTACTATTAGGCTTTTCAGATAATGTGTAGATAATTTTTCCTTGTTTAAGCAACGAAGAGAGAACTTTTTTTAATCCCTCTGAAATGTGTTTATGTCCCAGGATTTGAGATATTTCACTCTTCGATAAAGATTCTTTTCGAAGCAATCTTATCACTTCTTTTTCCAAGGACTCGGGTCTGACTTTTTTGGCTTCTTCTGCCTGTTCTTCGGGCCTTTTCCCTGTGGCAAAGAAAGACGAGGGCAAGAAAGTGGTCACGACTGATTCCGCTCGCATTTCCAAAGTGAGCTTGGGGCTTCCATTTTCTTTACACCAGTCGATAATATTGAGGGTACCCATTTATGGCAAAGGCTCAAATACAGACCTTAATGAAAAGAGGTGTGATCGAATATACCCTATTTGATAAGAACTTAGCTGAAGTCAAAGAAGATGGGATAAGATATATTCTTAAACGTAATCCTGTGCGCGCCCAGGAAATCGCCCATTCTCCTCTCAGCAAGCTAGCTAGCATAGAAAAATGGGTCTCCGCGCAAAATGTTTATCTACATGCACATCCCAAAGCACAGGTAGAAGTAGGCCTGAAAAAAATTAAAGCTAAAATCGAGCGTTTAGCGCTTAAAACTTGCGTGGCAGCTAGCACGCAAGATAGAAGCTTATCTATATGCCTTGATCAGGAAATGCTAGCTGAGGATGTTAAGCTAGATGATTGCTATGTGATTAAAACCGATCTTGCTTGCGAAGAAGTGAGCATGCAAGAAATACATGATCGTTATAAAGATTTAGCTAGGGTTGAATCAGCTTTTAGAACAGTAAAAAGCGATCTTGAAATAAGGCCAGTCTATGTATGTTCAGAAGAAAGTACAAAGGGCCATGTTTTAATTGTAATGTTAGCCTACGTGATTATCAGAGAGCTTGATAAAGCCTGGAAGGACCTTTATTTAACAGTAGAAGAGGGCTTACGCAGTTTATCTACTTTAACATTAATAGAATGGACAGTAAATGAAGGCTTAAGTTTTTAGCAAATCCCTGAACCACGTCACCAAAACAGACAAATACTTGAAGCTTTAAAAGAAGAGTTACCAAAAGTTTTATCAAAGAATCATGAGCCTGTAGTCACTAGAAAAAAACGTAGACAAAAAACATAAGTTTTTAATAATCAAGAGCTTGTTTACTACTAATTAGTTTTAAAAAATGGAACTTCCGATTTAGGAGCAGCCACAGGTTTTGGGGATTAAGTGACATGGCAATTCTGGTTTGGCTAAAAGAAAGAGATTGATTCTTTGCTTTATTTGAGAAAAACAGCTCTTTTTAGCTCAATGTTTTACTTCTTCTACCGCATGATGAAATATACGCCTAGCTTCTTCCTGTCAAGAAAGGTTGTTCTCCCAGCTATAACACTCTGTAGAAAAAGAGAAAAACTTCTTGTCCTTATAAATGTGAAGGTTAGTCTAACTTTGCTTAGTTGCGGGAGGAAAGCGGATGACTTGCTTAAAGTAAGAGGGCTAAAAGTTTTTTATTTCATTTAGCCTACCCAGATCTTAAAAGTACTTACCATTCTACAATTGAAAACGTTGCCTTATTCTTTCTGGAATATCTTTCAAAGGATTTTCCGCTAATCCAAGCTTTTTCAGCCGAGACAACCGTCCGATTTCTGCAGGCAGAACGGTGAGCTGGTTTTGATTTAATTTAAGCCTTTGCAGCTGAGACAATAGACCTATTTCTGCAGGCAGAGCAGTGAGCTGGTTTTCTCTTAAATCAAGAATTTGTAGCTCAGACAACTGCCCGATTTCTGCAGGCAGAGTGGTGAGCTGGTTTTGATTTAAGTGAAGATATTGCAGCTCAGACAATTGCCCGATTTCTGCAGGCAGACTGGTGAGTTGGTTTTGATTTAAGTCAAGCTGTTTCAGCTGGGACAATTGATCTATTTCTACAGGCAGAGTGGTGAGCTGGTTTTGATTTAAGAAAAGATGTCGCAGCTGAGGTAGCCGCCCGATTTCTTCAGGCAGAGCGGAGAGCTGGTTTTGATTTAAGTCAAGCACTAGCAGCTGAGACAGATGCCCGATTTCTGCAGGAAGAGTGGTAAGCTGGTTTTGATTTAATTCAAGCCTTTGCAGCTTAGGTAGCTGCCCTATCTCTGTTGGAAGAGCGGTAAGCTGGTTTTGGCTTAAATCAATCTCTTGCAGCTGAGATAGCTGCCCAATTTCTGCAGGCAGAGCGGTGAGTTGGTTTTGATTTAAGTAAAGATGTCGCAGCTGAGGTAACCGACCGATTTCTATAGACAGAGCTGTGAGCTGGTTTTGATTTAAACAAAGCCCTTGCAGCTGAGACAATGGACCTATTTCTGCAGGAAGGCTGGTGAGCTGGTTTTGATTTAAGAAAAGATATTGCAGCTTAGACAGCTGCCCGATTTCTGTAGGCAGGCTGGTGAGCTGGTTTTGATTTAATTCAAGCGTGTGCAGTTTAGACAATTGCCCGATTTCTGCAGGCAGGGCGGTGAGCTGGTTTTGGTTTAAGTTAAACCATTCCAGCTGAGACAGCCGCCCAATTCCTGCAGGCAAAGTGGTGAGCTGGTTTTCTCTTAAGTCAAGCGCGTGCAGCTTAGACAATTGCCCGATTTCTGTAGGTAGAGCGGCGAGCTGGTTTTCTCTTAATTCAAGCCGTTCCAGCTGGGACAGCCGCCCAATTTCTGCAGGCAAAGTGGTGAGCTGGTTTTGATTTAATTCAAGCGTGTGCAGCTTAGACAATTGCCAGATTTCTGCAGGCAGAGCGGTGAGCTGGTTTTGATTTAAGAAAAGATGTCGCAGCTGAGGTAGCCGACCGATTTCTGCAGGCAGGTTGGTGAGCTCGTTTTCTCCTAAGCCAAGAACTTGTAGCTCAGATAACTGCCCGATTTCTGCAGGCAGAGTGGTGAGTTGGTTATGATCTAAGTAAAGATATTGCAGCTGAGACAATTGGCCTATTTCTGAGGGTAAATAAGTCAAGCCTATTCTAGATAAATCTAAAGCCGTGATGTTTTCACGATTTTCTGCAATCCAATCTCTAAAAAGCTCTCCTTTTTTTCCTAGAAACACGTGCTTAATTTCTTCTCGGCTCAAGTATTCTTCCCCACCAGGAAGTTTTTTCCAAAGTAAAAGGCGATTAATATTTAGAAGATAGGAAGAGTAGTTAGCCAGAGTAAGATACCTCTTTTCTTCTATTTGCACTTTAAACTCTAAAGCTGAAAAAGACTTGGCTAAAGTAAAGATTCGCCTAAAGATTGCATTTACCTTTGCGGCCTCAGAAAGCTTTTCTTCTAGCTTATAAATCCTATCTACAATAAGAGCCTGCTCCTTAACATTTCCTTGAGGAACATGCACTTTACCTATTTGCTTATAAAGAGAAGGCATGACTTCAGAAGCCAGCAGATGATGCCATCTTTTACAGACGCTAAATAAGGAAGGAACTACGCAAGCCTCTAAGATAGGGAGTAGCAATTCATTGGGCAAGCTTTCAATAGAGGCCGAAGAGATAGGATGCATTTTATTTCTTAGGTAGTGATAAATTTTCAGCATTTTTATTATTTAAAGACAATGTATAAAAATTAAAAAAGCAAGTCAAACGAAATCATAGCCTTATCATCGCGAGGGTATCGGCTAACTTGTTAGGCAAAGTGCAAGCTATTATGCCTTTTAGGTGATAGCTAGATATAGAAGGTTTTTGCTCAGCTTTGGGCCGACCAGACGTAACATGCTTTTGAGTTGCTATAACTTCAAATTCTATAATCTATATATATTTAAGTTTTTTTAAGAAATTATCTAATGGATGCTCTTAGCAACGTTTGGACATGAAAATTCTTGCTGCATGAGCTTAATACCCACATTCCGCAAGTTAATTTCCATTAGCATATAATTTCTGAAAAGGAGGGCCTAAAACCTGCAAAATATGCCTCATATTAGGAGTTAAATTAAGGATTAACTCTTTTATACCCTCAGGAGTACGTTTGATTAAGAGGTGCACACCTTCAAAAACTTGGAAAATCCAGCGCAGGGTAGGCATCTTTGTAGGTTTTCCTAATTGATTAGGAATGGAGGTAGACAGCTTTTCTAATTGTTGACGTAAATGGCGCTGAGTAAGGGTATAAACTAGCAAGCAAAGACACATAATCATAGCTAAAGCTATAATCCTTTGCTCATTTTTAAGGAATACCGACGAAGTCATAAATAAGGGATCTTTGAGAAAGCGGAATCCTCTTTCCACCGATTGTTGGCCTTTATAATTGTCTAACAGATCATCATTTGAAAGAAGCTCGGCATTCAGCTCATTAGTGGCCAGGATAAATTTTCCTTTTCTTTGTAAGCTAGTAGAAATTTTTTGCTCATCTTTTGCTAAAGCTGCCTCCATTCTATACTGGATTGATAAAGCTTGCTCTTTTTTAGGTCTGCCAGGTTCTTGCTTGCTTCGTTTTTGTATAGTATTTATTTTGTCTAGACGATGATATTTAAGCTTTTTTTCAAAAGCTTTCAAGGCTGCTTTAGCATCTTTTTCGCAATCAAAAGCTTTTGAGGCAAGTTGCTTTAATTCTTTGACTTTTGCTTGCAGCTCTTTTTCTATTTGCCTATCTAAGGTTTTCTTTTCCCTTATAAAAGCTTGTTCAGAATAGACTAAAAGC
>NZ_VJOT01000056.1 GCF_011087585.1 Neochlamydia sp. AcF84 | reverse complement strand
GATACATTTCCTAATGTTTCAGCTAGCTTTAAAACACCAAGTTTATTTTTTATAACTTTTTGATGAGTTGCTAAATTTGACATTTTGACACTCCTTATTGGTTTAAGTCGCTCACTTCAACTTCCCTGCTGTCACTTTTAATGAGCGGCAGGGCTTCAAGCTTCGCGACTTATAAATTGTGTTTCCTTTATTTTTATCACAAATGTCAGATTAAGTCCTACCTATTACAGTTTATACCCATGATGCTTTCTTACTCCTCAGTACTCTGCACCACGATCGGTCATCTTAGAACACAAATATCTTGTTCTTCAAGCCAAGCGATGACTGATCATTTAAACATATCCCTTGTTGCTCACGCATTTTTTCTATTGTAGGGCTTGATAGAAACTACCTTAAGATAAGTATCGATTGTTTACTATTGATAAACGCCTTCCACGTTTTTAATAGTTCCTACTTAAGCAACTAACTATGAGATATTAAATGCCTAGATGTTCAGTTTCAATTTCGCCATGCGCTTCTTTTTCTTCCCTGGCTTTGTAAGAGCTTGTAGCTGGTCTTTTATTAATACCATTCCTTCTTAAAGCCATCTTAAGCTTCTCACGTTTTTAAGGCTTTTTTTGAAAAAATTTTAAAGATTGCCTCTTGCGCCACGCAAAACATATCTGTCTCAGCAAAATGAAAGCTTCTTGTTTCTTCAAGCTCATTACATACTCTTAATTGTCTATATGCAGGCTTCTGAAAGGCAAAATCTACACCAATTTTTTTGATAAGCTCGCCCAATCTGTTTCTTATGCTAAGGCTTTTGTGGTCCTATCTTGAGAAATTGCTTCTCCACCTTTCTCATAAAAATTTTTGAATATAAAAGCTCTTTCAAATATCCCCTCATCCTAACAGAGTCCGAAATACATGTTTTAATGTTTCAGCTCGTTTTAAGAACATTTAAGCTTAATTTTTGATAACTTTTTGATGAGTTGCTAAACCTGATATTTTGGTTTGGGTCTTAAGTCCTTACCGTAACTTTAACCCTATCACTGTATGACATAACATCAAGCTTTAGGGCTTTTAAAGAATATTTTCTTTATTTCTGTTACAGTTAAGGACGCTCTATTACAAAGAAAGACCTTTTTAGAAAAATTTTCTCCTAGCTAAGCTTTATCTTCAGGGAAATTAGTAATAGTATAGCCTTTTTTTATAATTTCAGTAGCGGTAGCTTTAACTGTATCTACTCCCCCTGCAAAACCAATAAGCTTCATTAATTGATCAATATAAGTGACTTCTGTACTTAGCTGATCATTAATAGACTCAAGAAGAGCAATTTTTTGCTCTAATTGTTTTTTGTTCATTTTTTTCCTTCTTGCTTTCATACCTGATATATTTTTTATGAATCGTTAATTGTAATAATCGGAAACATTCCTATATCCGCTATAAATCATACCCTCTGCTGTGGTCTTAAGTGTAGTAATACCATTTGCAAACCCAATCATTTTCATAAGTTCATGAATGTTTTCAATTTCAGTTATTAAAACATCATTCATTGATTCCAGATGGGCTAGCTTTTTATGTAACTCAGCGTTTTTCATTTTAATCCTTTAAGGTATAGCAAAAAAAGACATCCTCTACTAAAACATTTGTATGTTAAATTTATTTAAAGAATCGATCAAAATCAGGTAAACGCTTCATAGCATTTTCTTAGCACATTTCTCAGTTTTTTCCCTAAGAATTTAAAAAATTCTTTATCATTCCTGAGAATGATCTTGTAAGATATCTCTGGCAACTTCTTTAACTGATGATAATCCTCGAGGAAAACCAACAGATTTAAGAAGTTTATCGATATAAGCCAACTCTGTACTTAATTGATCTTCTACAAATTCCAAATAAGCAATTTTTTTAGCCAATTGATCTTTTGTATCATTCTTCTTCATAGTAACCCCCTCTCCTTGTTGAGTGTTGTAAGATGATAAGCAAAATAGATGCCAAAGACAGGTACTATTTAAAAATATTTGGTTTGGGTGCATGAACGGCCTCTAACAAGGCAAATGCTCATGGTTTTAGAAAAAGCTTTTCTAAGCCTTTGATAGAGAAGACAAAGCCTGTAAAAAAAAAGCTTTATGAATTTGCGCTCTCTAACTCACCTTACACAGACATAGAATTTCCTTGTAAATTTTGTAGTTTTTGATAGGCCATCTGATTGGCTTTAAAGATTAGTTTATATTTTAAAGCAAAGTGATCGAGAAGGGTTTTAATTTTTAGAAATTCAAGCTTGCAGTAAGCAATAAGAGAGGCAAAAATATGATTTCTTTGGGAGCGAGCAATTTTGTTGGGTGACTTCTTTTGGGAGCAAACAATTTTGATGGGTGACTTCTCAAGGCTAGCATTCTGCTTTATCGATTTGTGATAATCTTTCTATGCGTCACCGTTTGTGGTAGACGTCATAGATAGGGTCATAATCATGATTTTAAGTCGTTAGCCACAATAGGGAGAATGCCTGTAGAGCCGTCTTCGTTCTTGAAAATCTTTGTGATTAAAACTATAGGAAAAGCTAGCTTTTTGAGCCTATCCCGATAATCTGCCTATCCAAAACATTATAAGACTAAAATTTAACAACCCTTTCCAATATTTCACTTGTCTTTCCCAGCGCACAACGATTCTTCTAAACTTTCGTTGTAGCCAAGATATGGCTCTTTCAACTTGCCACCTCCATTTCTTGAGCTGGCAGACAATTACCTCAGCTTTCTTGATAGCCCCTATTCTTCGCCTAGGTATAAAGGGATATATTTTCCTTTTTAGCAACTTCTCTCTAAGTTCCTCTGAGTCGTATCCTTTATCAGCTTCTAAAATAGGTATGACTTGGCAGAATTCATAAAGCCTTTGCAGCTTATCCATATGCGGATCAATCAGCTTTTCCACCTGTTTCCTTTCATCTCCTTTAGCGCTGGTTACTTCAAAGCTTAATGGACTGCCATTGCCGTCTACCAGAAGATGGGTAGTCATGCCTTTACCCTTGTAACCATAGTCTATTAACTCACCGCCTCCCTTTCCCCCCTGAAAAAAAAACCATCGATGGCTAGTCTTTCCCAATTAATCATTCCCGCTACATCTGCGCATTCCTTTAATGCCGATAGCAAGCTATCTAAAGTTCCATCTTCTTGCCATTTACCTAGCCACCGATGAGTAGCAGATCTTGATCCCCAATTCGGTCCTTTAGGGAGATCACACCAACGTGAGCCGGTAATCAAAATCCAAAATAAGCTATTACAAATCTTTCTCCAGGGAGTATGCGGCTTTCCCTTTAAATTTTTTGGAGGATTCTGCGGCAAAAGCGGTTGTAAGATTTTCCATTGAGTATCTGTAAGTCCTTCAAATCTTCCTGGCATACATCTTCTCCTTCTTAAAAAAGAAGAGTATACACTACAGATTTAAATTTCTCAATATTATCGGGATAGGTTCTTCGTGCCAGACTATCCTTTTATCTCCATCTTTGGAATTAAACGTATTTGTAATACTGGCCTTTTCTCCTTTCTTCCTCAGATAAAGCAATTAATCGATTAGACTTTATGCCAAATGTAAATATTTTTTTTAAGTTCATAATGGATAAATTCCATATTATCTTTGGCGCCAAACCAATTATCCGCTAGCACGTACTCAGCTTCAACTTGGAGTCGTAACTGCTTGCTGAATAAGAGCTCTATAATGTGGGTTTTTAGTAATGCATGATTGCCTTTATTCTTTCTTTGTTTTCACGTTGTAAAAGTGCATATCTCTCTTAATCACTTCAAAGCCGATGGGAAAGGTATAATCTCCATAACTACTAAAGCTAGAAAATGGATTAATACCTTTTAGATGATCTTACTGGGGTGTAAGAAAAATGCTAGCAGACGATTTCGTTTTCATCCGTATAGGGGTTTTCTTCTACTGTATCGTCAATAATCAACACACCTCCTTTACCTTGTTCTAGATGGCGCACTTGCTTTTTAACATACTGCCATAGTTTTTTTAAGCCCCCTAGATTATTGTTAAGAAAACGGGTGATTTTATCATGGCTAAGCTGGCCATCTGAAAGATTGGATAACCCTATATGGCTGTTGCTTGTGGTTTTGGCTAATAAGATGATCGGTATAATTATCAAGAAGATCTAGTTTCATTTTTTTTATTTCCTTTTCAAATAAAAAATATACCCTTAGAATAATTTTTTCAACTCCTTTGTGGGTAAGGTGAGTAGGTAATTCGGATTTGTCAAGCTATGGAACGTACAAGCCACATGCATGACTAGCTTTTTTTATATTATTCAGTTTACTAATTAAAAATATTTTTAAAACTTTTTGCTATGCGTTGCAGAGGATGTTGCTGGCTTGCTTGCAATTCTTTATAATTCAATCCAATTAATGCATTTAAAATTTCAATTATTAAGTTGTTAAGTTGTGTAGTGGCTTGTTGGGAATTCGTGGAAGCATTTTCTAAAATTAATGCGTAAATATCATTAAATTTTTCTCTAAGCTCAGAAAGGTCGGTTATTTTGCCAATTTGGTAAATATTACTCTCAATCGCTTGGAAGCCTAGCTCATTTTTAACTCCTCTCCTTATTTGTTTTCCACTTCTCTCTTGATTTTTTTGTTGAGCATCTAAGGCCGTGCGGGCTCTTTCTGTTTTTTTTTCTTTGCCCTTTATTATGCTTCCTAATGGCTCCTTCATTTCTTCAGGAAGAGCCTGAATTTCTGGAAGATCGTCTGCTGCTTCGCGAGTTTCAAGGATTAGGTAATTAAAATCTCTGTTCTTAGAAGCTTCGGAAAGCAGTTTATTACCCAGAATTTGAATCCCTTGTGCAATGTGTATATTTTCTCCTAACGAGCCTGGTGAAGAGGAAGAGCTTAAGTGCGCTCTACCTGCGATGACTATGACTTTTTCATAAGATTTTAATGCAATGCTAATATTTTCTACCATAGCCTGATTTCGTGATGGATGACTCATTGCAATTAAGTCATTTGCTGTCTGCCCCAGTGCTTGCATAAATATAAGAGTTTGACTGAGCAATTTAAGGGGAAGGATAGCAATCTCTGATGCAGTAATCGTGGCTTGCTCATCTTTTTCTTGTAAAACCTCTAAAGGTTGAAGAATGGTTTTTAAATTACTAGCACTCTCTTTCAATATAGTTTTAAAATCTTCTTTGTCTAGCCTTGTTGAAGGCCATTCTTCTATGTAATTGGCTAATTTATCGGTTACCTGGGTTAAATCCTGCATGGTGGTGTGCATACGCTCGCACATAGCGCCTACATTATCAGGATTGTCTAAATATATTTTAATTGCTTTAGCAATTTCTTTATTACCGTGGTCTGTTACTTCCCCCAAGAATATATCTAGAAATTTCCATGTTTCCGGAGAATCCCAGGATGAAAAGTCAACTTTATCCACATGTTCTTCTAAATGGGAGCTTAATACTTTTGCGCTTCGATTAAAAGCTTGCCCTTCTACTAGGATGGTTGCTTTGTCTGTTATATGTGTAACAAGAAGGGTAGTTACAAGCTGATGAATCTTTTCAGTAGCTTGATTATGAGTTTCGCCAATTAAGATCACTTGCGCTTGATTAACTTTCTGCGCCAGATTTCCTTTACCCATATTACTTCCGACTTCAGAAAAATGTCTTAATAGCGAGTCTGTAAATCCTTGAGAATCTGAATAAGGATCGAACTGCATAAGCTTTCTTCCTTTTGATTATTAAACATATTTTTCAAATGCCTTATAAACATTTATTATACCAAATGATTTTATTAATAATTAAATATTAATATAAATAATTAACTTTAATTATTAATTATATAATTTTTATAAGTTTAGATTGGTTTTTTTATATAACTTTATATTAAATTCATTGGCAGGCTGCTAGGCCTAAATGGAGAAGGTTCTAATGAAAGAGATAATAAGATTTCGTAAGCGGCTACCCGTGTGGGCTAATTAAGCCGTTGATATTAAGAAGTAAATATAAATCAAAAAGCTTAGCAAATAGAAAAGATAGGTATTTGGGAGTGTTTTTGGCGGTGTAGATGCTCCATAAAATCCCCTCTAAAGCCTTATATATCCCTTGATCGCTTATCATGTAGACATCAATAATTATAGTAGATAGATAATGTTGTTATTTGCTAAAGTTTGTAACTTAAAAAAAGACTATTTAAATTGAGAAAGTTTTTAACCCTATTAATTAAGGATTCATTATAATGGGATGCTTTTTTTTTAATTTTAATCCTTTTAATTGTATAAATCTGCACTCTTGGCGTCTTATTACTGAGGCCCCTCCCTCAATAAAAACGATCCCAGAAGAATTGATTGTGCATATTTTTTCTTTTCTTTCCCCCAAAGAGCTTGTGAATGCTCAGCAAGTATGTAAACACTGGAAAAAAATAGGAGATGAAGAGACCCTGTGGAAAAGACATCATCAACAGCATTTCAAAGGCAAACCTTTATATATTAGCTTTTATCCAAGAGTAGTTCGGTCTTTTAGGAATAGTTATCTTGTTTATAGTCGGAGCGAATCAATAAGACGGGAAGTTAAGCTAGAGATTGCCGCTTTGCGCGCCTCTCCCTCATATAATCCAATTTTTTCCGAGAGGCTGTTATGGATGAATCAAAGTCAAAGCTTGAATCATTAAAAGAGCTTAAGGTTTTAAGGGGAGGCCGGCAAAAAGAATAAGGCTGATAAGATAATCTGTATGAATTTCAAGTTTCATTTTTTTTCTCCTCCTTTTAAAGAAAGAAATATATCCTTAGAATAATTTATCCAACTCATCTAGGCGTAAGGTGAGTAACTTAAAAAGGCTATTTGCGTTGAGAATGTTTTTAACTCTATTAATAAGGATTCATTATAATGGGATGCTTTTTTTTTAACTTTAATCCTTTTAATTGCATAGATCTGCGCCCTTGGTGTCTTATTACTGAGGCCCCTCCCTCAATAAAAACGATCCCAGAAGAATTGATTGTGCATATTTTTTCTTTTCTTTCCCCCAAAGAGCTTGTGAATGCTCAGCAAGTATGTAAACACTGGAAAAGAATAGGAAATGAAGAGGCATTGTGGAAAAGACATCATCAACAGCAGTTCAAAGACAAACCCTTACATATTAGCTTTTATCCAAAAGTACTCCGGTCTTTTAGAAATAGTTATCTTGTTTACAGCCGGTTCGAATTAATAGACCGGAAAGTTAAGCTAGAGATTGCCGCTTTGCGCGCCTCTCCCTCATATAATCCAATTTTTTCCGAGAGGCTGTTATGGATGAATCAAAGTCAAAGCTTTAATCATTAAAAGAGCTTAAGGCTTTGAGAGGAGACGGGCAAAGAGAATAAGGCTGATAAGATAATCTTATAAATATCAAGAATATCAAGTTTCATTTTTTTCTCCTCTTTTTAAAGAAAAAATACATCTTTAGAATAATTTATCCAACTCATCTAGGCGTAAGGTGAGTAACTTAAAAAGACTATTTGCGTGGAAAATGTTTTTAACTCTATTAATCAAGGATTCATTATAATGGGATGCTTTTTTTTTTAGCTTTAATCCTTTTAATTGTATAGATCTGCGCCCTTGGCGTCTTATTACTGAGGCCCCTCCCTCAATAAAAACGATACCAGAAGAATTGATTGTGCATATTTTTTCTTTTCTCTCCCCCAAAGAGCTTGTGAATGCTCAGCAAGTATGTAAACGCTGGAAAAGAATAGGAGATGAAGAGACATTGTGGAAAAGACATCATCAACAGCATTTCAAAGACGAACCCTTACATATTAGCTTTTGTCCAAAAAAACCTCGATCTTTTAGGAATAGTTATCTTTTTTATAACCGGAGCGAATCAATAAGACGGGAAGTTAAGCTAGAGGCTGCCGCTTTGCGCGCCCATCCCGATTATAATGAAAGAAGTTTTTCCGAGCTGCTATTATTGATGAATCAAAGTCAAAGCTTTAATCATCAAAAGAGCTTAAGGTTGTAAGGGGGAGGCCGGCAAAAAGAATAAGGCTGATAAGATAACCTGTATGAATATCAAGAATATCAAGTTTCATTTTTTTCTCCTCTTTTTAAAGAAAAAATATATCTTTAGAATAATTTATCCAACTCATCTAGGCGTAAGGTGAGTCTTTAAGTTAAGTGAATTAATTTAATGACCTAAAGAAGTTCTCACCTATCTTTCGTAATTACAGATCTGGGTGAGAAGAACAGAGTTATTTTTAACAAGAAAAGCAAACAAAAGAAAATGGATAAAATATTTGCTAAACAAAAATCAAAAAAATATTTATCAACTATTAACACTTCTCTTACTAACCCTTCGATCTTTACTGCAGATTTTCTTTTACATTATTTAACAGAAAAACCCAATTGATATTATTGGGTTTTTCTGTTAAATTTTTTATAAAGAGATTAACAATGAAAAAATTGACTACCCTTCACAGCATTCATTCACTTCTTACTAGCCCCTTCTTCACCGTAGATCAAATCAAAAAGCTAGGAATATCCCCTGCTCGTCTTGCTTACTATATAAAAAAAAAACAGATTAAACGCCTCAGCCGTGGTATTTATCAAAGCAGCAACTATCAAGGTTCACCAGAAATTTTTCAGTGGGAAGATCTTATCGAGACTGTAAATTCTGTACCAGGGGGAGTAATTTGTCTAATCTCTGCTTTAGCTATCTATGAGATGGCAGAGGAAATCCCGCGAAAACACTGGATTGCCATCTCCCATAGCACATCGATTACCAGGGAAGGGTCTATAAAAATCGTAAGATTTAGGAATATGGAACTTGGAAAAACAGAACTAGAGCTAGGAGGTATTCGACTTCCTATATTTGATCGCGAACGCACCATTATAGATGCTTTTAGACTTTTAAGCCGAGAAACTGCTATTAAAGCACTCAAAATGGCACTCTTTAAAAAAGGAAATAGAATAGATTTAAAAAGACTTCAGACCTATGCAAAAAAGCTTAGATTTAATATTGATCCTTACCTTATTACAGCTACCACATGAACGAACAAGCATTAAAAGACCGCCTCCAGGTTATTTCCATAGAAAAAGGCATACATTTTAATGAATGCTGGAAGAAGCTTCTCCTTGAGCGCTTTTTAGTGCGGCTATCACATTCAACATATGCCCCAAATTTTATTTTTAAAGGAGGATCTCTTCTTGCCTATTTCTTGCATATAGGAAGGGAAACCACCGATCTTGATTTTTTACTTACCAACATGAAGGCCGGCCAAGAAGAAGCAAAACAAGCCATTGAGCAGATTGCTGCCATAGAGCTAAAAGATGGATTCTCTTTCAAGTATGCTGGTATAGATATTTTAGAGCAGCCGCATATGGATTATTCGGGCTATCGAGTGCATTTAAAAGCAACATTTGGCCGTATGCAAGATAAAATTCATATCGATGTCGGCATAGGAGATATAGTAAAGCCCTTTAGCCAAGATATTTATCTTTTTCAGTATAAAGGTCATCCTTTATTTGAAGAAGAAGTATCCTTAATGGTTTATCCTTCGGAAACAATTTTTGCTGAAAAGCTCGAGACGGTGATCTCCAAAGGAACGGCTAATAGCCGCATGAAGGATTATCATGACCTGCTCTTGCTAATACGCGACGCAAAACTCATCAATTTCAAACTCCTAAAAGACGCTATAACTGACACGTTTAAAAATCGGAAGAGAAGGCTTGAGCTTCTAAGTTTTGATAAACCAGGTTTTAAATCTCTTCAAAAGCTTTGGGCCGCACATTTAAAAAACCTTGGGAACATAGCGCGAGAGCTCAACCTTCCAAAAGAAATGCACAGCACTATAAAGGAAATAAATGCTTATATAAAACAGCTAGGCTTAACTTAAAACTTAAGCATAGGCTGCTTTTTTAAAAAGCTTAAAATTTTAAAAACGTTTGCCTTTCTTTTCAAGATCCATCCGGCATTTAACTTCTTTGTAATACGTTGAACCTATTTCCTACAGATTAATTTATGGGCATTCACTTAATAGCCAGAAGAGCATTTTCTCATCTATTGCGCTTTCTCTATCTAGACAAAGTGCCGTGGAGCTATGTGTAAAAAAGATTATTGTAAGCTGAAAAAAAGCTAAGCAAAGCTTTGAGGTTAGAAAGTACTAAAGCTAAGATAAGAAAAGTAATAAGCAAGTAATCGATGCTAGCTAGGCAATTTCGGAAGTACCTGTAGAAAAAATCAGGTGACAACTAGTAGAGCAAATGTAAGTTAGATATATCCAATCCTTAAGGTTTTATTGAGAGAGGCAAAGGACTTTATCCTTGATGCTAAAAAGAAGGATTGAGTCCTTGCCCTCGTCACCTTAAAAAAATTAATGAACACTTCTCCATATAGCTTTTTTGGAGCCTTGTCCATTTAGGAGTTCATAGTGACTTTTAGTAACCTGCTTATCCTGCCAATACCAATCTGTTTTAGTAGTATTGCCAATATAGCTTGTGCAGGGACCATGCTTTTGCCCTTTAACCCAGCTAGTTTCTTGAACCACAGTTTTACCATCGCGATAACGACGCTCAACGCCATGTTTACGCCCCTCCACATAAGGGACCTCGGCTATTTTTTCACCATTGGCATATTCTATTGTGGTGCCAGACTGTACTCCATTGTTCCACTCTTCCTTAGTGCAAGGTTCGCCAGCTGGCATATAGGTTCTAAGCTGACCATGTATCCTACCATTTGCATAGGGAATAACTTCTTTAGGAGTGCCGTTTTGATGATATGTCGTACGTAAAGTTTGCTGCCCTTTCTCGATGGTATCTATAGAAACAAGAAGGCCATAATTATCACGACGTATACGTTTACCATGATAGTTCACCACTTGAGATTCAAGTTGACTGTCGGGCCCATAGTAAGAACCTTGAAAAAGGAGATTACCTTGAAACTCTTCCTTAGATTTAGGACCTCCCGACTCGTACCAGGTAAGGACAGTGCGGTTTTGCGGTGTGTGATAAAATATTTCTTCCTGAGGGGCACCAGAAAGATAAAAAATGGAGGTTTTTTGCAAAACGCCATTGGCATAAGTTTCTACTTTTTCGATAGCAGAGCTATGAGGATAAGAATAGGTTGTATCTCCATCCAGAACACCGGAATTATAAGTTTTGGTAACGACTACCCCATTGGCTAAAGAAGAGAGAATTTGCCCATGATGGCCGCTATCACTCCAATCTTTAGGGCTCACGGGTACGCCATAGCGATGCACATAAGTTTCATTAACTACATCAGGTGAAAAAGAAGATTTTTCTACTTGATGGCATCCCGCTAAAGCTATAGCCACCCATGAAAGGCCTAGGAGAGAAACATATTTACTACGCATAAATTCACCTCTACACATTAAATTTTATAATTTTATAATTGTTTCTTGCAAGACACATGCATGCTCATTGTCAACTTCTTCCTGGGATAAAGTCTTTTGGTCATCTCGATAGAGAAAGCGAAAAGTCATATTTTTTAAGCCGGCTCCTAATTTTTCACTACGATAAATATCTAGCAACTTTACACTTTTAAGAAGCTTTGACGATATAGGAACAAGATCTAAAATGTGCTGAAAGGAAATTTCCTCCTTTACGGTCACTGTCCAGTCTCTTTGCGAGCCTGGATAGATAGGAATATCCTTCATCACATACTCTTCTTGGCGCACACTAAATAGATCATATACATTTAACTCAGCAAAGTAAATCCTTTGCTGGACATCTAGATGTCTACAAATGGAAGGATGAATTTCTCCCATTGAGCCGATCTCTAAAGAATCAACAAAAATAGCTACCTGGCGGCCTGAATGAAAAGTTTTTAAATCATTTGGCTTAAAAGAAACATTAAACACACGTAATTCCTTAAGCATATTTTCGATCATTCCTTTCAAATCATAAAAATCAAATTCTCGTTCCTTAGTCGTCCAAGTTTGAGAAGAAGCTTTTCCAGCTAAAACGATGCCTATGACCGATTGATCTTTATATTGTTCTCCTTCTTTATAATGAATGCGACCAATTTCAAATCCGGCTATATCATGATTTTGATGGGCAGCATTATATTTGACCAGTTGTAAAAGGCCTGGTAGCAATGAAGTCCTTAAGGTCGACTGTTCCACAGAGATAGGATTTAAAACTTTAATTGTTTCTAAAGCATTTGTTTGTAGGTTAAGAGTATCTAAAAGTGAAGCACCAATCAGATCACAAGTGATAAACTCTTGCAATCCTTCCCCTATCAAACGCTCCTTAATGGCTCTTTCAAAAAGAAATAAAGGAGCATGAGGAATAGTGGCATTCTTGTACATAGGTGGAGAGCGGCCAATATTATCATACCCATAAATACGGGCAACTTCTTCGATAAGGTCCACTTCGCTTAGCACATCGACGCGATAACTGGGAACTGTCACGCAAAAGTTGTCCTCTCCGTTCCAGGTATAAATAAAACTTAGGCGTTTAAATATAGTTTCCACCTCACTTACAGCTAGATGCGTGCCTAGAAGGCCATTTATTTTACTTAAACGGCAGCTAACTATCTTTTCAGCAAACACCTGCTCTTTAATATCGAGAGGCCCTTGAGCAACTTTTCCTAAAGTTAACTGTTGAATCAGCATGGCTGCACGATTTAAAGCCCATAATACAGCCTGCGGATCAGCACCTCTTTCAAAACGTTTGGATGAATCTGTTTGAAGGCCAAGACGTTTGCTTGTTTTACGAATGGATTTTCTTTCAAAATAAGCTGCTTCTAGCAAGATATGTTGGGTAGAAAGAGTGACTTCAGAATTTCTCCCCCCCATGATACCAGCAAGTGCAATCCCTTTTTCTTTATCAGCAATCAATAAATCTTCTGCGCTTAGCAGGCGATCCTTTTCGTCAAGGGTAGTAAAAAATTCCCCCTCTTTGGCCGTGCGAACGATAATGGTATGTTCGCTGATTTTATCATAGTCAAAAGCATGTAAAGGCTGTCCACATTCCAAAAACACGTAATTAGTAATATCCACGATGTTGTTAATGGAACGAATGCCACTAGCTTTCAAACGCTTTTTCAACCAATCGGGAGACGGGCCTACTTTAACATCCCTTATCACACGACAAGCATAGCGCAAGCATTTTTCCTTATCTTGCACAGCAACTTTTATTAACTCCGCTGTATGTAAAGTTGGCTCTTCAGAAAAGGAGATCTCAGGTAAAATAAGAGGCAATTCTAAGACAGCTGCTAATTCCCTTGCTACACCTATCATACTACTGCAATGTCCTAGATTAGGGGTAAGGCCAATTTCAAATAAAGTATCCGCCATTAATATCGCTAGATCAGTACCCACTTGCGTGTGGCTGTCTAGCTCGATAATTCCCTCGTGTTCTTGATCACCTAAGCCCAGCTCATCGGCAGCACATAACATGCCAAAAGATTCGATACCTCTTAACTTTGATTTTTTAATCTTAAATCTTTTGCCACTAGCATCTATTAAGCTAGCACCTACGCGAGCTAAGGCTGTTTTAATGCCGGGACGGCAATTTGAGGCCCCACACACCACCTGATAGGTCTCTTGGCCATCTGTTACTTGGGCTACACACAGCTTATCTGCTTCAGGATGCTTTTCGATGGTAAGGACCTCAGCAACGACTACCCCTTCAAAGCCCTCCCCTAGCGTTTCTATTTTTTCCACTTCGAGGCCTGCAGAGGTCAAAGCCTTAGCAATTTCTAAAGGAGGCAGATCGATTGAGATATATTCGCGTAACCAGTTCAATGAAATTTTCATAGTATCTAAATTCTTTATAAATAAATGGATGAAGAGTAAGAAATAGAATACAGAATTTTGAATAGAAAACAAGAGATAAGATAACAATTAAGTTAAAGGAAATCAAAGGTCTATCTAGTGGGTAAAGATTTAGCGTATGTTTTTTCATCACTCAAAACAATCAAAAAGAAAAAGTTTAAGAAAACCTTTTGATGTAGAATTATAACTTTTCTTATATCTTGAGAGCTACCTTATCGATAAAGTTCCCTTGTCTTCAAGCTCACTTTCCTAACAGCTTCTATAGCTAAGCTTTAAGCAAGCGGCCATCTGATGAAGAAGCAAAAATAGACTTTTGAAGTTTGCTTAGGCAAGCATAAAGCTAAAGCCTCAAATAGTAACTCTTAAAGAATAAGGTTAGGATCATCTATTGAGAAAATCATTTGCTTGGAAGCAGCTTAAGCTTTATCGATGAAGCCTCGCTTAAAGGGCTGCTCATTACTCTTTAAAGCCATTAAACAAACCTTCCTTAAACTTAAGGAATTCCTGGCAAGGACACCACCTAGCAAGCAGGCTCTAAGTAGGGCATAAAAACCCTTTACAAAAAGGAAGGATAAGCAAGCAAAGACAATAAAGATCAAGATGATTTAATAGGGATAAAGCTTGCTTCATTTTTTTAATGTTAACAAGGAAAGGATAAGGACTGAATTGCACTTTTTGCCTAGCAAGCAAAAAAAAGACATTCAAGCAAAGATTATACCAGTAAAGGGCCGCCTATTACTCTTCAAAGCCATTAAACAAACCTTCCTTAAACTGCAGGAGTTTCCGCCAAGGACACTATCTAGCGAGTAGGCTTTAAGTAGGGCATGAAACCTCTTTACAAAAGGAAGGATAAGCAAGCAAAGACAATAAAAATCCAGGCTATTTAATAGAGATAAAGCTTGCTTCATTTTTTTAATGTTAACAAGGAAAGGAGAAGGCCTAAATTGCACTTTTTGCCTAGCAAGCAAAAAAAGCATGCAAGCTAAGATTATACCAATACAGTAAGTGAAGAAAAGATCTATAAATATTCTGACTAACCTTAGCTTCTTCCTTATAAAGTTTATGCAAGTTCCTATCATGCAACATAGCAAATAGTAGACTCTAAAAACAAGATCTTATAAGCAGCCTTTTTGAAAAAATTTCTAGACACTTAAAAAAAATATTTTTTATTTAAATTTTAATTAACACTCCTTATAAACAATAAAAAATTTATAGAGATTAGCTTCGCACTTTTAGATTCTAGTAGAATCCAGTCAAATAGAAAGGCCTTCAATGATATCAGAAAATTCGCGCGTCCATCCTCTTGTCTTCCCTGTATTTACAAATATAGAGGAAGAATCTATTAACGTTAGGAGAGATACTTCTGTTTATGCAGAAATTAGCCTAAAAATATTTGCAGAGTTAAACCTGCCAGATTTAAACCAAGCGAAGCTTGTATGTAGAGCTTGGAAACAGCTCATTCAAAACAGCAACCTATTGAAAAAATTTGGTTCGGTAAGCCCTAGAATTACTGCTCTGAAAGAAAATTCGCTTGATGGTAATCGAACAGATTTACTTGATCCATATGCAGACCCGTGGACACCAAAGCAAATAGCTATATTCTTGTGGCAAGATCCCATCACTATTATTAGCGATTCACTAGTAGTAAAAGTAAATGCTGCGGCTGCTTACCTAAAAGAGGAAGGGTTTAAATTAAAAGGTGTGGCGAGTGATGGTAACTGCTTTTTTAGCGCTTTTTTACAAAGCTATGCCTACCTTTCTAGAAAAATCCCTTTGCTAGAAGAGCAGGCAGATAAAATCTCCTATCTAAGACAAGTACTTTCAAGCCGTGTAAAACACACAGACAGCCAAAGAGCTGAAGAAATAAAAGAGAAAGGAGCTTGGATAAGCGGCTTAAATGAAGGAGATTTACTAGCTTCAGCTTTATCTATCCCCATCAGACTGTTAACGGTGAATGAAGAACAGCTGATTTGCGGGATTCATGATAGGTTGATTTTCTCAACGCAAGGTTTAGCCGAAGAGAACAGATCGCAGGAATGGAAAGCTATCTCTCTAAAAGAAAGACCTAAAGAATACATTTTTATTGTCGATTTAGGTGGCCACTTTGTTTATGCGTTACCCTTAAAGCAAACTCACTCTCCTCTTTCAAAGTCAAAAGTTCCTCATAGCTTTTTTTCACACAAAGATAATTCTTTTTATCCTCATAAAAAGGCTAGGATAACAGTGAAGGCACGTGGAATTAAAAGAGCCTTAACGCAAAATGCGCCTGCTAATGAATCAGGTAAAAAAAGAAGATTAGCCTCTTCTTCTTTAATTACCCTGCCCTTAAAAATTTTTGAACGGATTTTTCTTTCTTTCAGCAGCTTGAGCGATAATGAATTAAGAAGCATCCTTGATGCTAGAAGCTGTGCAAAAGTGTTTAGGAAATACATGCCAAGTAACACCACACTTTTAACAAAGTATCAATCTCAGAAAATGCCACTTTATCTGGACAAACTTGCAAATTGGTTACAAGAGACGATTCCTCCAATTAATCAGAGTAGTAATGTATTAACAAACGCTAGGCTAGAGAATGCTGAAGAGGCCTATAAGCAAGCTTTAAAACTTGCTGTTCAAGAAAAAGATTTTATCCAAGAAAGCGTTTGCATAGAAAAATTAGGTGACATTTATTTAAGGAAAGAAACACCCGAAACACTTCTACAAGCGGCAGGTCTTTACAATTATGCCTTACACTTAGCTCCTGAAGAAAGGCAAGAAATTATTAAAGATAGACTTTCTCACGTACAAAATTTACTTGCTAGAGAATGTAAAGGAAAATCGCTTGATTCTGCGGTAATCAAGAAGCAATTTGAAAACAATCGCCATACATTAAAAAAATTTAGAGAGGAAATAGAGAAGAAAATTCAAACTTTCGGCTCAGATCCTTCTCCTGAAGAAGTCCGAGAGCTTTATGGCGAGATAGCTCACCAGATAAAAATTTTCTTCGGACAGCTTACAACACAGGCTTTGCATCAATTAGATACTGAGCCTTGTGAATATGCCATGATAGGCTTTGGCTCTTTAGCTAGAGAAGAAATGACTCCTTATTCTGACTTAGAATTTGGCATTCTTATCCAAGAGGACAATCCTATAAATAAGAAATATTTTAAGGATCTAACCAATCTACTTCAATTAAAGGTTATCAATTTAGGCGAAACTATCCTTCCTGCTTTAAATATTCCTTGCTTAAAAGAAATAGGTTTTTTCGATGGCATTACGCCACGAGGCTTTGCCTTTGATGGAGCAGGAGTAGAAGGAAAAGGCTGTAAAACTCCTTTAGGCAATGGCAAAACATTTGAACTTATCCAAACTCCGGAACAGATGGTCCAATATGTGGGTAAAGATGAAAAAGGCCAGTGGTGGTATAAGAAAGAGCCTCATCTTCCTATGGAATTACTAAACTTTACTCATTTGCTCGGCAATCTTGAGTTAACTAAAGCCTATGATGAGAAAATTCAAGAAGTACTTAATATTCCTTATCAAGGAAGCGTTGATCTGCGCCAGTATTTAGCCAAGCAGCACCTTGTGTTAGCTGATATGGAAACTTTTAATCCGGGAATGGGTGATTTAGACAAGCATGGTATGCTTTTTCGAGTTAAAAATGATTTTTATCGGTTTCCTCATTTAGCTATTGACCGGCTAGCTCTTCTTAAAAAAGTAATAGTTTCCGACACTTTTACTAGGATTGACAAGTTAAGTGAGCTAGGGATTATAACACAAGGAGCCACTGAAAAGTTAAAGGATTGGATGAGCTTAGCCTTATTCATGCGTCTTAAAACTTATTCTCATTATCAAGCGCAAAAAGAAATGATGAATCCTCTCCTTAAGCCCTTTGGATTTGAGGATCCAAATCTTATTAAACAGCAGTTTGCTTTAGATCATAAAAGTTTAAAAAAGATAAAAAAGATCTACCGGATCTTCATTCCTTTTTATCAAGCCATTGAAGAATTTTTAAAAGGCAATGAAGATGAACTTAAATCTTCTGATCTGGAGAATAAATCCCCAGAGGCGCGAGGAGATATATGTCAAAGGCTATTTCAACATAAAAAAGCAAAAAAATGGTATCTTCTGGCAGCAAAAGCAAATCCACAAAATTCGGAGGCTTTAAGTGCTGTTAGCCTTGTTTATCACCAGCAAGATAATTTAAGTAAAGCAGCAGAATATAGCAAAAAAGCCCTTGCAATTGACCTTAAGCTTTGCGGGGAAAATCATTTGACTACAGCAAGAGATTACCACAATTTAGGGCAAATCTACCAAGATCAAGGCAATTTAGATAAAGCGGCTGAGTATACTGAGAAAGCTCTTATTATTAACTTTAAGCTTTTTGGTAAAAATCATTCCGAAGTGGCAATCGGTTACAACAACCTAGGACAAATCTACCAAGAACAAGGCAAGTTAGACAAAGCGTTAGAATATGTCAACAAAGCCCTTGCTATTAACTTTAAGCTTTTTGGTGAAAATCATTCCGAAGTGGCAATCGGTTACAACAACCTAGGACAAATCTACCAAGAACAAGGCAATTTAGCCAAAGCGGCTGAGTATACTGAGAAAGCTCTTGCTATTGATTTTAAGCTTTTTGGTGAAAATCATCCCCAAGTGGCAATCGGCTACAACAACCTAGGACAAATCTACCAAGATCAAGGCAATTTAACCAAAGCGGTTGAGTACACTGAGAAAGCTCTTACTATTGATTTTAAGCTTTTTGGGGAAAATCATTCCTCTATGGCAAGAGATTATAACAACCTAGGGGCAATTTACCAAGATCAAGGCAATTTAGCCAAAGCGATTGAGTACACTGAGAAAGCTCTTACTATTGATTTTAAGCTTTTTGGGGAAAATCATTCCGCCGTGGCAAAAGATTACAACAACCTAGGGGCAATTTACCAAGACCACGGCAATTTAGCCAAAGCGGTTGAGTACACTAAAAAAGCTCTTATTGTTAACTTTAAGCTTTTTGGGGAAAATTATCCCGAGGTGGCAAGCGGATGCAACAACCTGGGGAAAATCTACCTAAAACAAGGCAATTTAGATAAAGCGGCTGAGTATACTGAGAAAGCTCTTGCCATTGATTTCAAGCTTTTTGGTGAAAATCATCCCACCCTAGCAATCGATTACGATAATTTAGGACTACTCTACAAAGAACAAGGCAATTTAGCAAAAGCGGCTGAATATACTGAGGCAGCTCTTGCTATTAACCTTAAATTTTTTGGTGAAAATCATCCCACCGTGGCAACAAGTTACAACAACCTAGGACAAATCTACCAAGAACAAGGCAATTTAGGCAAAGCGGCTGATTATACTGAGAAAGCTCTTGCTATTGATTTTAAGCTTTTTGGTGAAAATTATCCCGAGATAGCAACTAGTTACAATAACTTGGGAAAAATCTACCAAGATCAAGGCAATTTAGCCAAAGCAGCTGAGTATGCTAATAAAGCCCTTGCTATTAACCTTAAGCTGTTTGGTGAAAATCATTCCGAAGTGGCAATCGGTTACAACAACCTAGGACAAATCTACCAAGATCAGGGTAATTTAGCCAAAGCGCTAGAATATAGCAAAAAAGCCCTACTTATCGATATTAGGGCTTGTGGTGAAAATCATCTTACCGTGGCAATCGATTATAACAACCTAGGACAAATCTACCAAGAGCAAGGCAACTTAGACAAAGCAGTAAAATATAGCAAAAAAGCTCTTGCTATGGACCTTAAGCTTTTTGGGGAAAATCATCCTACCGTGGCAAGAGATTACAACAACCTAGGGGCAATCTACCAAGAGCAAGGCAACTTAGACAAAGCAGCAGAATATAGCCAAAAATCCCTTTCTATTGATCTTAAGCTTTTTGGTGAAAATTATCCCACCGTGGCAAAAGATTACAACAACCTAGGGGCAATCTACCAAAAGCAAGGCAACTTAGACAAAGCAGCAGAGTATACTGAGAAAGCCCTTGCTATTAACCTTAAGCTTTTCGGTGAAAATCATCCTGCTATAGTAACAAATTACAATAATCTTGGATGGATTTACCAATTAACAGGAAATACGGAAAAAGCGGCTGATTGTGCCAATCAGGCTCTTAAAATTGCTATCAACCTCTATGGTAACAACCATCCTACCGTAGCCGCGCTTGTAACCCGCCAGCAAACACTTAAAAAAGAGACATAGAGTACCAAAGATGGAGATAATATATAAATGGCAAAAAAACTAGGTAGTTTGACCTGATTTACCCTAAAAAACTTCATCATTGCATCAATTTTAGAAAGATAAAGGCTCGATTGCACTTTTGCCTAGCATGCAAAAGAAAGAGGCTTAAGTAAGGTTTATTTATTGCAATTGGCAAAAAAATTATAACTCTCACGAATAGCACTATCTCCCACTTAGGATGGCTTATGCAAGCTTTTATTATGCAACAAAGCAAGGTACTAAAGTCAAAATTTCTCAAAAGGTTTGTTGAAAATATTTTAAACAAGCTAAAAAAGGATATATTTTCCATTTAAACTTTAAGTAGCTTAGCTTATAAAGCAATAAAAAAATTTATAGATACTAGTGTCACATGTCTAAATTTAACCAGAATCAAATAGAAAGGCCTTAGGTGTATGCTATCAGAAAATTCGCATGTTCATCCTCTTATCTTCCCTGCATTTACAAATATAGAGGAAGAATCTATTAGCCTTAGAAGAGATACTTCTGTCTATGCAGAAATTAGCCTAAAAATATTTGCAGAGTTAAACCTGTCAGATTTAAACCAAGCAAAGCTTGTATGTAGAGCTTGGAAACAGCTCATTCAAAATAGCAACCTATGGAAAAAGCTTGATTCGGTAAGCCCTAGAATTACTGCTCTAAAAGAAAATTCGCTTGATGGTAATCGAACAGATTTACTTGATCCATCTACGGGCGAGTGGACACAAAAGCAAATAGCTATATTCTTGTGGCAAGATCCCACCACCATTATCAGCGATTCACTAATAGTAAAGGTAAATGCTGCGGCTGCTTATCTAAAAGAAGAAGGATTTGTACTAAAAGGCGTGGCGAGTGATGGTGACTGCTTTTTTAACGCGTTTTTAGAAAGCTATGCCTATCTTTCTAGAAAAATCCCTTTGCTAGAAGAGCAGGCAAATAAAATCTCCTATCTAAGGCAAGTGCTTTCAGGCATTGTTAAACACACAGACAGCCAAAGAGCTGAAGAAATAAGAGAGAAAGGAGCTTGGATAAGCGGCATTGGTGAAGGAGATTTATTAGCTTCAGCTTTATATATTCCTATCAGACTAATAACGGTTAATGAAGAGCCTTTGGTTTGCGATATACATGATAGGTTGATATTCTCAACGCAAGGTTTAGCCGAAGAGAACAAATGGCAGGAATGGAAAACGATTTCTCCAGAACAACAGCCTGCAGAATATATTTTTATTATCGATTTAGGTGGCCACTTTGTTTATGCGCAGCCTCTAAAGCAAAATCAATCTCTTTTTTTAGATTCAAGAATTTCCGGCCTCCCCTATTCTGATGCTCTATCTAAAGATATACTTAAAAAGAAATTAGATAACTTGGAGAATGATGAGCTCTTATCAAAAGAAAAGGTAAGAGAAGCAGAGAAAGCTTATACGCTAGCTTTACAAATTGCTGTGCAAGAGAAAGACGCTACTCAAGAAAGCATATACATAGAAAGACTCGGTGACGTCTATTTAAGAAAGGGAACCTCTAAAACTCTCCTTCAAGCAGCAGGACTTTATCAGTATGTTTTACGTCTATCTCCAGAAGACAGGCGGGAAATAATTAAAGAAAAGATTTTCAATATTCAAATCCTGCTTACTAAACTGTGCGAAGGAAAGCTTTTAAGCCATGAAGTAATGAGAAAGCAATTTGAAGACAATCGCAAAGCATTAAAAAAATTTAGAAAAAAAATAGAGGAGAAAATTCAAGTTTTGCCAGAAACTCCTTCTTCTCAAGAGGTAAGAGAAGTGTATAGTGAGATAGCTTACCAAATAAAAATTTTCTTTGGGCAGCTTACAATACAGGCCTTGCATCAATTAGATACTGCGCCTTGTGAATATGCCATGATAGGCTTTGGTTCATTAGCTAGAGAAGAGATGACTCCTTATTCTGACTTAGAATTTGGCATTCTTATCCAAGACGACAACCCTATAAATAAGAAATATTTTAAGGATCTAACCAATCTTCTTCACTTAAAGGTTATCAACTTAGGAGAAACTATTCTTCCCGCTTTAAACATTCCTTGCATAAAAGCCATCAATTTTTTTGATGGTTTAACACCTCGGGGCTTTGCCTTTGATGGGGCAGGAGTAGAAGGAAAAGGCTGTAAAACCCCTTTAGGCAATGGTAAGACATTTGAGCTTATACAAACTCCTGAACAGATGGCCCAGTATATTGGTAAAGATGAAAAAAGCCAGTGGTGGCATGAGAAGGAGCCTCACCTTCCTATGGAATTGCTAAACCATACTCATCTACTAGGCAATGGGGAGTTAACTAAAGCTTATGAGAAGAAAATTCGAGAAGTGCTTAATACTCCTTATCAGGGAAGCCTGAATCTGCGTCAGTATTTAGCTAAAGAGCACCTTGTGTTAGCTGATATGAAAACTTTTAATCCGGGAATGGGTGATTTAGACAAGCATGGTATGCTTTTTCGAGTTAAAAATGATTTTTATCGGTTTCCTCATTTAGCTATTGATCGGCTAGCTTTTCTTAAAAAAATAACGGTTTCCGACACTTTTACTAGAATTGACAAGCTAAGTGAGCTAGGGATTATGACACAAGAAGCCACTGAAAAGTTAAAGGATTGGATGAGCCTAGCATTATTTATGCGTCTTAAAACTTATTCTCATTATCAAGCGCAACAAGAGATGATGAATCCTCTCCTTAAACCTTTTGGGTTTGAGGATCCAAATCTTATTAAACAGCAATTTGCTTTAGATCATAAAAGTTTAAAAAAGATAAAAATGATCTACCGGATCTTTATTCCTTTTTACCAAGCCATTAAAGAATTTTTAGCTGGCAATGAAGCTGAACTTAAATCGTCTGATTTGGAGGATAACTCACCAGAGGTGCGAGGGGATATACTACAAAGGCTCTTTCAACAAAAAAAAGCAGAAAAATGGTATCTTTTAGCAATAAAAGCAAATCCGCAAAATCCTGAGGTTCTAAATGCTCTTGGCATCATTTATCAGCAGCAAGGCAACTTAAACAAAGCGCTAGAATACAGCCAAAAAGCACTTGCTATTGACCTTAAGCTTTTTGGTAAGAATCATCCTAAGGTAGCAGCTTGCTACAATAACCTAGGCCAAATCTACCAAGACCAAGGCAATTTAGAAAAGGCGGCGGATTACACCCAGAAAGCGCTGGCCATTGACCTTAAGCTTTTCGGTGAAAATCATCCTAAGGTAGCAATTTGCTACAATAACCTAGGCCAAATCCACCAAGACCAAGGCAATTTAGAAAAGGCGGCGGATTACACCCAGAAAGCGCTGGCCATTGACCTTAAGCTTTTCGGTGAAAATCATCCCGCATTAACAAGAGATTACAACAACCTAGCACAAATCTACCAAGACCAAGGCAATTTAGATAAAGCGGAAGATTATACCAACAAAGCGCTTGCTATTGACCTTAAGCTTTTTGGTAGAAATCATCCAACTGTGGCAAAATATTACAGTAACCTAGGGCAAATCTACCAAGACCAAGGTAATTTAGATAAAGCAGCAAATTATACCCGCAAAGCACTTGCCATTGGACTTAAGCTTTTTGGTAAGAACCATCCTGAAGTGGCAATTAGGTACAGCAGCTTAGGACAAATATACCAACACCAAAGCAATTTGAAAAAGGCCACTGATTATAGCCGCCAAGCACTTACTATTGACCTTAAGCTGTTCGGAGAAAAACATCCAACTGTGGCAAGAGATTACAACAGACTGGCAGCAATCTACAATAATCAAGACAAATTAGAAAAGACGACCAAGTATGTCAAAAAAGCACTCGACATTTACCTCAAGCTTTTTGTTGAAAATCATCCTAAGGTGGCAATTTGTTACAGCAACCTAGGACAAATCTACCAAAAACAAGGCAATTTAGAAAAGGCGGAGGATTATACCCACAAAGCACTTGCCATTGAACTTGAGCTTTTCGGTGAAAATCATCCTAAGGTGGCAATTTGTTACAGCAACCTAGGGCAAATCTACCAAGACCAAGGCAATTTAGATAAAGCGGAAGATTATACCCACAAAGCACTTGCCATTAATCTTAAGCTGTTTAGTGAAAATTATCCTACGGTGGCTATAGATTACAACAGACTGGCAACAATCTGCCAGGACCAAGGCAAATTAGAAAAAGCAGCGGATTATACCAACAAAGCGCTTGCCATTGAACTCAAGCTTTTTGGTGAAAATTATTCTAAGGTGGCAATCCGTTACAATAACTTAGGACAAATCTGCAAAGATCAAGGCAAGTTTGACGAGGCAGCTCAGTATATTCACAAGGCGTTGTCCATTAACTTTAGGCTGTGTGGTGAAAATAATCCTAAGGTGGCAATTTGTTACCAAAACTTAGGACAAATTTACCAAGACCAAGGCAATTTAGATAAAGCGGAAGATTATACCCACAAAGCACTTGCCATTGATCTTAAGCTTTTTGGTGAAAATCATCCTGAAGTGGCA
>NZ_VJOT01000055.1 GCF_011087585.1 Neochlamydia sp. AcF84 | reverse complement strand
CGAGAGTTGCATACTACTCAATATATGATTAAGTAAATATAAACTCTAGAAATTATTTTATTTATCACAAAGTAATTGATAACCCCCGTGACCGCTTACCTTGCTACAAAAATAGAGAGCTGCAAGCTTTTAATTTATTTAATTTTTTATAAATCTACCTTCTAATAGGAAAAAAACCTTATTTAATACTTTTTAAATATTCCTCGTTTTCTTGAATCTCATATAAAAACTTTTCCAATACTCTTAAAACAGTACGGGAAGTATTATACACACCTGCTGCGCTAAATATCAGTTCAAGTTTAGGGCCTGCAGGATAATTTAAAGCAATCATAGTGTAAGTTAAGGGGATCTTATGAGCATTTTCAGGGGCTATCCACACGACAAAATCTTCGTTAATAAGAGTAAGCTTTCCGTTAGATTCTATTAATTGAAAATAACGTGTAAGCGATTGACTTTTGTTCCATGGAGAATGGAAGCAAAGCAGCTCCATATGATGTAAAAGCGATAGGTTAACAGGGATAAGCAATTCAGAAGAGCCCAAGCCAATATTTTTATAAAATTCTTTAAATTTTTCTTCTATCAAAGCTAAATTATGCATGGCCATAATACTCCATATTAAAGATAGAGGCTAAATTTTATTTTAATTTGTACTTCTATGCAGATGAATGGGTCTATTTAATAAGATGAGAGGCTGCTATCTTAAGCAAATGGCAGGCCAACCTAACAGAAAGGATTAAAAAAGTTGAAAAATGACTTTGAATTTAGAATTTAAAGAGTGTAAATTTGTAAAGCCGAACGCTTTCATTGGTGGTAGGCTAAAGGTATAAGCAGGTCATCTGCTTTTTGGGGACTAACCTGCAAGAAGTTAAGTAAAAAACGGGAAGAAGTATGTTTTTGCAAAAATGGCGCTTAGGACTTTTACTTTTTTTAGGAATAGGGTCTCTTAGCGCAGAAAAGCTGGAGGTGAGTGTTGAGTCAGAAGCGGCAATTTTAATTAATGTAACTAATGGAGCTATCTTATATGAAAAAAATGCCCATACTCTTAACTATCCTGCTAGCATTACTAAAATAGCCACTACTCTTTATGCTCTTGAGCAAAAAGGCCATCATCTTTCAGAGATTGTAAGCGCAGATGCTGAATCTATTGCTTCGATTTCTGAGCAAGCTAAGAAAAAATCTAATTATACGACTCCTTCTCACTGGATTGAATATGCAAGCACCCATATAGGTATAAAAAAAGGCGAGAATTTTACCTTAAAAGAACTCTTATACGGCATAATGGTGGCTTCAGCCAATGATGCCGCGAATGTAGTGGCTCAGCATGTGGCAGGAAGTGTTCCTGTGTTTATGAAAGGTTTAAACGGATTTATCAAAAGTTTAGGTTGTGAAAATACGTATTTTACTAATCCACATGGATTACATCATCCTAAGCATCAAACTACCCCTTATGATATGGCTCTTCTCACACGTGAGGCCATGAAAAATCCTATCTTTCGTGAACTAGCGGCTGCGCCAAAATTTATTCGCCCCAAAACTAATAAACAAGAATCGGTTGTTATCTTGCAAAAAAATCGTTTATTACGTAGAGGAGAATACTATTATCCTCAGGCAATTGGGGTTAAAACAGGTTATACTTCCATTGCCCGCCATACTTTAGTGGCCGCAGCAAAGAGGGATGGACGTGAATTGCTAGCGGTCTTGATGAAGTGTAAGGAGGGAGGGCAGATTTATCGAGATGCTATCCATCTTTTTGAAGCAGCGTTTAATGAAAAACAAGAGGAAATGATCATCCTTGAGAAGGGACCTCAAAAATACCTCCACTCTTTAAAAGGTGCGGACAAGCCTTTGAAAACTTTTATAAAATCCAGCTTAAGTCTTAAGTACTATCCTGCTGAAAAACCTGTAGTAAAATGTTACCTGCAATGGCATTCATTAAAATTGCCCATTGTTAAAGGCCAACAAGTCGGCGAAGTTTACTTGCAAGATAGGAATGGTCAGCAGCTCCAAAAAGTAGCCCTTTATGCTGAACAGGGGGTCCAACAAACCTGGATAGGATGGTTGAAAAGTCTCTTTAAAATTACAAAGGAATAAAATTTTAGTTTTTAATAAAATTTATTAAAGATGTAAATAAAATAGCTTAAAAAAAGTAAAAACTTCTTTTCTTGCCAATAATGAGAGAATAAATGATAATATATTCTTTTAATTTGTAAGGTTAAGGAATATCTAGAAAATTTTGAACAAAAGTTTCCCTCTACCTAACGCCTATCATAGCTTAAATCTTTGAAAACTAATCTTGGAAGTTGGGTAGCTAGTATTTACAAAAAGATCAACTGGAAAAGAAGGCTTTATTGTTGGTTTAATGCTTGTTTTCCATGAAGGGCACCACTTAAAATAGATGAGAGAACTAGTATAATAATTGGGATAGCTGCCATGCTTATGAACGTGACTGCAACAAATGCAGGAGAGATCTTTAGAAAAAGCGTATGCTTAAAGATTAAAATAAAGGCCTAGATACGATGCTCACCCTTCCAGGCTATCTTCTTGCTCTGGTTCTTTGTCCAATAAATAATAGGGTAGATTCTCGGAATATGCTAATTTGTAGGAATCATTAACCCCGCTAAAGCTTTTCCTACCAAATAAGTTAGAAATAATAATAATAATAAATAACTTGTTCGATCAAAACTTAAAGGATTTTTTATGAATTTACCAGATACATTTCCAGTAACTAATAAGAGCTTAAAGCCTTTTAGAAAAGATTTTGGAAAAAAGATACCTAGTACTTATAAACAGGCCAACTGGAAAGGAAGACTTTACTGTTGTATTCAATTAGCCTGTTCGCCATTGACGATACCTCTTAAAATAGTTAGCAAAGTTAACCGGATAGCAGGGCTGGCTACCGTGTTAATGCTCGCAATTATAAAACGCGCCGAACAAACCCTCAAGATAAAACATACGGCTAAAAATTGGGATAAAGAACGACAGGTGGTATTAAAAATTACAGACTGCCTTCTTGCTTTAGCTCTTTGCCCAATAACTATTGGAGCCTCTAGACTGCGTTACTTTGTAGGAATCATTAACCCCGCTAAAGCTTTTCCTACCAAATAAGTTAGGAATAATAATAAAATAATAATGTAATTTGTTCAGTTAAAACCTAAAGGAGTTTTTATGAGTTTCCCATCCACATTTCCAGTAACTAATAAGAGCTTAAAGCCTTTTACAAACTATTTTGGAGAAAGAGTACCTAGTACTTATAAACAGGCCAACTGGAAAGGAAGACTTTACTGTTGTATTCAACTAGCATGTTCGCCCTTGACAATCCCACTTAAAATAGCTAAGAGAGCTGGCAACGTAGCCGTGGCGGCTGCGGTGTTGATGAAAATGCTTATAAAACGCGGAGAAGAGTTTCTCAAGGGAAAGCCTGTGCGTAAGGATTGGAAGGATGAACGAGAAATAGTGTTAGTACTTAGAGACTGCCTTCTTGCTTTAGCCCTTTGCCCAATAACTATTGGAGCTTCTAGAATACGCTACTTGGTAGGAATCATTGACCCAACCCGAGCTTTCCCTAAACGCTATTAGTAAGTTTTTGATATAAATGCATAAAATCTTCTAAAGAAAGCTCTTCAGGACGTGATTTTACATCGCATCCAATTTGCAGCAAGGCTTGCGAGACAGCCTGGCTGCAATAAAGCTCTTTTAATGAAGCGCGCATCATTTTACGTCTTTGCCCAAAAGCTGTGCGGGTCATTTTAAAGAAATCATCTTCATTGGCCACAAAGGGCGGCTGATGTAAATCTAAAGTGACTACCGCCGAATCTACATTAGGGATAGGATAAAAACAAGCTCTTCGTACCATGAAGGCATAGCGGGGGGTAGAATAATAATTTAAGAAAACGGTAAAAGAGCTATATTCGCTTGTGCCTGGCTGAGCTGTAAATCGGCGTGCCACTTCCTCTTGGACCATAACTACAACTTTAGAAACGTAAGGGTAAAGCCTAACAAGCTGGATTAAGATAGGGGTTGTCAAATGGTAAGGGAGATTGCCCACAATGATAGCTTTTTGTCCCGGTTGTAAAATTTCCAATAATTTTTCCTTCAAAGGGAATTCCAATACATCTTCGCAAAATATTTCCAATCTATTGGGCTCTGTTTGTAAGCGCTGCAATGCTTGGGCCATTACAGGATCTTTTTCTATCATCAATAATTGGGGGCCCTGCTTTATTATTTCCTCTGAGAGGCAACCTGGCCCTGGCCCAATTTCTACGACCAGATCATGAGAGGAGATAGCGGCATAAGCCACAATTTTGCGAGTAATGTTTCCATCGATAAGAAAATTTTGAGAAAGACCCTTTTTAGGACTTACGCCTAAATTGTTTAGGAAATGATGAAGCTCACTAGGGCGGTATATAGGCATAATTTTAAGTTTTTCCTTATCCTTGAAACATAATAAATTTTCAAAATAGGTGGGTCTATCTACTTTTTAAACCGCAATCATTCCGAAGTAATTATGCTCAAGCTAGATTTTAGAGCTCAGTATAAAAGGTTCAAAAGCAGCCTGATCAGTTTTAGAGGTGTAAAAATCTTGCACAGAGAAACGTTTGCGAATTTTTTTTAGGTAAGCTTCAGTCTCTTGAGCAATAGCTTCTTCTATAAGTTTATCTTTAATTTTAAGTTCTACCTCTTTAAAGGCAGGCGTTCCACCTTTTATCCAATTTTTAAGCACAAAAATACGAAAAAAAGAGCTGTTCTTATCTGCTCGATTTTTTTGAGCGATTGGCTGACTATGTGAATGGGGTGTCATTTTTGTTAAAATGGCTTTATAGGCTTCCGAAATGTCTTTTTCTGGTAAAGTGTATTCTTCAGAGACATTAATTTGCGTACTGTCAAAATGAGAGTTTGCCTTAACGTAAGTCGATAATTTTTCTAATGCTATATGATCATTCAATGCCTGGTAAGTTAAATGGGCAGCTTCCGCGCTTCTAGCTGGATCAGGATCACGAATAGAGATAACATTATATTGCCAAGTATTCGGCTTGATGTTGGCAGGGTTTTTGGCAAACTCCTCGTATGCTAAACGAACAGCTTGAGGTGTTACTTTTTTTAGTGCTTTGGCATTTACTCTTAAGTAAATCATTCTGCGAATAGTAATGTCTCCTTGCACAATTTTTTGTGCTTCTTCATATGACAGGCCAATTTTATCCAAATTGCTGATAATATGAGGTCCAAATAGGCTCTCCATCTCTTGGCGAATATCACCGTTGCTTACAAGAAGTTTATTTTCGCTGGCATCAGCCAATACTAATTCTTTATTAATTAATTCATCTAGCACATGCTTCCAGTTAACTTTGTAAAATTGATAGCGTGCTGGGGTAGAGGAGGTGTAATCAGGAAATTCACGATAGAAAAGAACATCCATTTTTTTCATTACATCTAAAACAGAAATCGCTGTGCCATTCACCTTGGCTAAAATGCGGTTATTTACTACTAAAGCCGAGTTATCTTCTTTACCTAAAAAAGCAGCCTTTCCTTCAGCTTGTAAAGGTGTAATAAAACAACAATAGATTAGAGCAGAAAAAAATAAAATTTTTTGTTTCTTCATGATTAAAAGTGGGTTGGTGATTAGTGAGGATTAATTCTATCATCTATGCCATCTAAAAGATCTTAGCTGCAGAAAAAAAAGCTTGCTAGAGGGCCAGCGGCTATTACTATAAACGATTTAAAACTTCAAAACAACCCCAAAAAAGCCATCCATTCCTCCAAGCGATGGAAAAGATTGAAATATTTGATTTTCTACCTTTAAATGATAGCTCTTAATAAAGTGGTTAAGTTGATGTTCGTTTTCTTGGGGTAAGAGGCTACACGTTCCATAAATGATACGGCCGTCTGGTTTCATAAAACTGAGAGCTTTTTCAAAAATTGTTCTTTGCTGGCCTATCAGCATCTTCAGCCCTTCTACTTCAAATCTCCATTTCATATCAGGATTGCGACGTAGTGTACCCGTTCCCGAGCAAGGCGCATCCACCAGCACCCAATCCATTTTTTTCTTTAATTTTTTAAGCTTGGGATCGTTGGCTAGTATAATTTGTCCATTATGGATGCCTGCGCGCTTCAAACGTTTTTTTGCTTGTTGCAAGGCATAAGAACGTATATCATGTAAGAAAATTTGCCCTTTGTTTTGCATGGAAGGAGCCAAAGCTAAGCTTTTACCTCCCGAGCCTGCGCAAAAATCCATCACTAGCTGGCCTGGTTGGCATTGCACGAGATTGGCAAGGAGTTGGCTTCCTTCATCCTGTACTTCAAATAGGCCGGCTTGAAACTCTGGAATTGTAAAGAAATTAATTCTTTGAAGAAAATTAATCGCATGGGAAGAAGCTAAACAGGCGCTAACCTCATATTTATCTTGTAAAAGCTCTAAAAGTTTATCACGGGTAGCCTTAAGAGTGTTTGCTCTTATAGTCGTCGGGGCGGGAGTATTGCTTACAAGACATAATTCTGAAGCTCGTAAAGCTCCGTAGCTTTCTACTAAAATATTATAGAGTGAATCTGGAAAGCTAACTCTTATGGCAGCAGGAATACTGGGATCATTTTGATGGCTTTGCCAGTCAAAGTAAGGCAATAGAGCTATACGTTTATTCCAATCAGGAGCCTCTGGAATTAAATAATCGATAAGGCGTATCCATCGAATTAAAAAATAGGCATTTTCAGCAATAGAGGCGCGGTCTTTAGAGCCCAGAGCTTTATGAGAGCGGAAATAGTTGCTTATAAAGGCATCTAAGGGAAGTCCTTGTTCGTCATATGCACTAAGGAGCTGAAGAAGATGATAAGCACGAAAAGATTGTTTCATAAAACAAGGCTATATAAAAAAGTGGAAAAAAGATTGAATGTTTAGAATAAATTTTATTTGTATCTAATAATTTTAAAAATTATAAACGAAATCTTTATAAAGCGGCAAGGAAGAAAAAATGCATATATACTTCCTTCCTATGTGGAATAGTATTTGAAAAGCTATGTCCCTTCCCTAGCTTCTTTATCGTTGCTGCCTGGAAAGATAATAAAATTTATAGATGCGACTTGAAGTGCATGCCTCTGCCAGCATCCTTTAAGATTAGCTAGTTTTTGTGTGCCACGAGCACATTTTAGATGTGCGTAACTATACGAAAGATGAGGAAAATGGCTCCTCGAAGTCGCTTTGCAGGAAGAGATTTCAAACCACCTTAAGCTGCTTTGGTCAAAAGCCAAGGTAGTGAGCGTTAAGGAAAAGGTATGATAAACATATCAGGTGAGGACTAAAGAGACGAACGAAAGTGAACTATTGGTCCAAGTGTCGAAAGCTTAAAGATGATGTCAAAACTGGGGGCTAAAAACTCTTTCAGGATAAATTTAGGGGCAACCTGTTTACTGCCTAAATGGCGTCCGGCATAAAGATAGCGTGAACTTAGTCTAGGCTTTTGTATGGAACGTGGGAACCTCATAGATGATGTTAAGAGAAAACCATATAAGTGAAGAACACAAAGTGGGAAATATCGAAGCATGTATGAGGGGCAGATCAACTCGTAGTAGTGAGGAAGTCTTTGTAATGAAGAGGGAGCGAAGGGGTTGAATTGTTCAATCCACCTCAATAAGTCAAGTAGAAATACGAGGAACTTATGAGGGTGGAGAAAAGGCTGGAAAGCTTGAAGAACAATAGGAGCCGTATGAAGCGAGAGTTTCATGTACGTGTCTGTGGGAGCCTAAGGGGGAAGTTCCCTTGGGCGACCCGACCCGATTGCCCGATAGGTTACTAAAAAATTTTATTTTTTACCTATGTAAGCGGCTTGCCAATAAAGAATGCGGTTGTCTATAAAAGAAAAGGGATTTACTTCTTTTGTGTAGCTGTGTTAACTACAAGCTAGTTTTTAAGGGTCTTCCTATTGTTGCATATCAATAAGTCTTTTCTTTTCGTGCCATAGGGAAAGCTTAAAATTTTTATGTTTCTCTAAGTGCATAGGGGCTACAAATAATTTTGCCGAAAATTTATCTTTAAGCTTCGAAAGAGGGGCTTGATGAAAGATAAGGATGAAAATTTAATTGCTTTAATATTTATCTAAGCCGCAAGATTTAATCATCTAACGTTTTTTGAATTTATTTATTTAATTTCTAAAGGGTTCGATCTCTTGTCCTTTGTGAGGGTATTCATAGAAAAAAGCCTCTCTAGCTGTTTTTCTGCAGAAGGGTGGCAAAAAGAAAGAAAAATCACCCAGAGCATTAAATAAAGTCAGCAGTAAAAAAATCTTTTTGGCTTAACCTTAACCTAGTTTAAAATTTATGCCACTCAGCCGTTTACAAACATTTACTTGTATTATACTTTCTTTAATAATCGTAGCCTTCGGCCAGCCTTATTGGAGTCTTACAGCTTCTTTTCTGGCTTCAGTTATGGGTTTTGCCTTGTTTTTCCGTGCTTTAGCTTCTTTTCCTAGTAGCAGGCAACGGTTTTTTGTGGCGACCGCTTGGTTTGCTATGGTTCAACTTATCCAGTTTTCCTGGTTCCTCTCTCATCCATATCTCTACATTATCGCTGTATATATTTTGCTGGCTTTAATCTTTGGGTTGCAATTTGGTTTTATTGGATGGCTAGCATGCTCGCAGCGTATAACCAGTTATAATCGAATAGTCCTGCTGTGTAGTTGCTGGACGCTTCTTGAATGGTCACGCTTATTTATTTTATCCGGAATTGCTTTCAATCCTATTGGACTTAGTTTAAGCGCAAATTTATATACCCTTCAAAATGCCTCTTTAGGAGGAGCTTTTGGCATGTCTTTTTGGGTTCTAGGGGTAAACTTACTAGCATTAAAAGCTTGGCTTGCCTGGCCACTTTACAGGCATATATTCTGCTGGCTTGCCTTTGCCGCATTTCCTTTTATATTTGGATTTATTCAGTTAAAGTTGCACGATTCGAAAGTTATAAAAGATACTTTTAATGCTATTCTTGTTCAGCCTGTATTCCCGACGGAAGAGAACATGCTCTTTCATAATACAGCTTCCTATGTGAAATATGTGGAAGCTGAATGGCAGCAAATTTTGATGCTTTGCAAAGAGCATTTAGGAAAGAATGTCCATTTAATTGCTTTGCCCGAGTTTATTGTACCTTTCACTACCTATACACCTGTATATCCTTACCAAAACGTTAAGAAAGCTTTTCTCGAAGTTTTTGGAGAAAAGGCCTACTCTGCTCTTCCTTTATTGCAAGAGCCCTTAGCTTCACAATGTATGACTGAAAAAGGATTTATTTGGATGGTTACCAATGGTTATTGGCTACAAGGATTGGCTAATATCTTTAATGCGCCTGTCTTATCTGGAATGGAAGACGTTGAGGACTTTTTTGACGGACATAGAGAATACTATAGTTCCGCACAATTTGTTGAACCTTCTTCCTATCAACAGCGTACGCTTCCTTTTAAACGTTATGATAAGCGCGTCTTAGTTCCTATGGGTGAGTATATACCTTTTTCCTTTTGCCGTTCCCTGGCTGCCGCTTATGGTATTACTGGCTCTTTTACACCCGGTAAAGAAGCTAAGATTTTTCCTGCTTATGTTCCTTTTGGAGCATCCATTTGCTATGAAGAAACATTTGGACATTTAATGCGTGAAAATCGCCTGAAGGGAGCTGAATTAATCGTTAACTTAACCAGTGATGTATGGTATCCAACGGTAGCACAGCAGCATTGTGATCATGCTCGCTTGAGAACAACAGAAAATGGCATTCCTCTTATTCGTGCTTGTAATACAGGAATTACCGGCGGTTTCGATGCGTTTGGGCGCGAGATAAAAATTCTTGGCAATACTTACTATGAAAAAATTTGGAAGCCGGGGGCCCTTTATCTGCAAGTTCCGCTTTTTTCCTACAAAACCCTTTATTCTATAACGGGTGATTATCTTATTGTCTTCCTATCTGTTTTAGGTATAGGTGGGGCTTTCTTTTTTCGTCGCTAACTTTACTTAAAATTATAGCTCCAATTAATTGTATACTTGATGATGTACTTTTTTTCTTGTTGACTAATTTTTAATTAAATATTGTTGTAACTTAGTACTACAGTGGTAATAAAAAATATAGTATGCTATTTTATTTGTTAGGTAGAGAGGTGAGGGATGGAATTGAAAGCAATAAACCAAACTATAAAACAAAAAAAAGAAGAGCTAGCTCTATTTTTAAGGCCTTTTTTTAGCCGAGAAGAAGCTAGACAAGTGGCTTTGCAATATACATGGGGGTTAATGAGCAAAGCAGAACGTAAAAACACCTGGCAACTGGCAGAAGAGGCCGGCTTACAAACCCCGTATGCTTTTCAACATCTACTACGCCGTGGTTTATGGCAAGCAGATGCAATCAGAGATAGGTTGCAAATGGAAGTGTTGAAAGATAAAGAAGGCGGTATACTAGCTATAGATGAGACGGGATTTTTAAAGAAAGGTAAGCATTCAGCAGGAGTGGCAAGACAATATAGTGGAACAGCAGGAAGAATTGAAAATTGCCAAGTAGGGGTTTTCCTTTCCTATGCAACTAACCAAGGCCACGTACTAATTGATCGAGAGCTATATATCCCCGAAGAATGGTTTTTAGATAAAGAACGTAGAGCAAGAGCGGGTATACCTAAGGAAGCTAAATTCAAAACGAAAATACAATTAGCCATGTTGATGCTACAGCGAGCTTTCGGCCATGGGATCAGGCCCTTTTTCTACCCTCTCTAAGAAAGCTTTTTCTTGCTCAAACGTTAAAGCTCTTTTTCTTCCTGTTATTACAGGCCTTTTATCTTTCAGGCCCTCTAAATTTTGAGCATTATACCTTCGGATCCATTTTTGAATAGCGCTTGTACAATAACCTAGCGCTTTTCCTATCTGATATGCGCTTTCTCCTTCCATCGCCATCACCACTGCTCTTAGTTTACAACTGTAACTGCCATAGGCTTTCTTTTTTGCCATGGCATTTAATTCCTCTATTGTATGATAAAAAGCTACAAACATGGTTTCCTCCTTTCCAAACCTTTTCCCTCCCTAAATTATCCTCCTTATTTGAATTTAGAAAAAGGCTGTTTGCAATTCTCAATAGCTGCTACTTACGGAGTTCGTTTAAATGGTATTATCAACTCATTAAAAATATTTTTTTGTCTATGTTTTCCTAAACACTTCCCTTTATTAAAGAATATTTAAATCAACTTGGAGTGGCTCTCAAACAAGAAAATTCCCGCAATAGCTTATCTAAAATTCAATGGTGTTGGCTGGCTTTTTGTTTGATGGGGATATTCATTACCAATTCAATCTGTTGGGCTAAATCTGAAAGGGCTCGGCTTAAAAGCTATAAGAAGATGGCTTTATCGGCCATGTTTAGACGTGCTAAGATTGTTTGGAATAGGCTGCTAATTTGTAGTGTTCTCGCCGTTCTGGGTAAACATGGCATTACAGAAGGCATTCTGGTTATCGATGATAAAAATCACTGTAGATCGAAAAATTTGGAAAAAGTTGCATTATTTACATAAAATCCGTGATAAAAAAACGAGAGGCTATTTTTGTGATCAAAATATAGTATTTCTTCAGCTAGTGACTAAAAAATTTTGCCTTCTCGTCTCTTTTGCCTTTTATTCTCCCGATCTCAAACTCACCCAATGGCAACAGGAAGTGAAGAAGCTAAAAAAATTGAGTGTTGTTAAAAAAGACCGTCCAAAAGAGCCTAAAAGGTTATTAGGATATCCAAAAAAATATACACTAGCTCTGCAATTACTCAAAAATTTTGCCTGTGAATTTCCTGTTTTTAAAGTCAGTTGTGTACTTGCCGATGCTCTTTACGGAAATAGTTTGTTTGTAGATGGAATAGAGATTATTTGGCCTGGAGTGCAAATTATTACTCAACTAAGAAAGAATCAAAAAGTCATGCAGGGTGAAAAATCTCTGTCATGGCAAGAATTCTTTGCCTTCTATAAAGGCTGAAAGCAGGAAATTTTCATTCGCGGTGATAAAAAAAATGTGGTGCAAGCCGGGAGCAAGATTGTATGTTCTTTCTCATCACAAAAAACGATTAATAATAGTCCTTAAATATGAGGGCGAAAATGAGTATCGCTATCTTATGGCTGCAAATCTTTCATGGAATATGAAAGATGTGATGCAAGGATATACTTTAAGATGGTTAGTGGAGGTTTTTATTGAAGATTGGAGTAGTCATTGTGGGTTTTGCAGTTTGGCCAAACAGTGCGGCGTTGAGGGATCGGAGCGATCTTTGATTCTAAGCCGGCTGTTTGACCACTGCTTTCTTTTTCATTTGTCTCAAACAAATTTCATTAAGAACAAACTCCCTTTAGCAACCTTGGGGAGCCTAGTAGAAAAGTCTAGAGTGGATGCTTTGTGCCAAGTCATAAGAGAAATTGTTGAGCATGAAAATTCAAAAGAACTCTTCCGCGATTTCAAAAAGAGGCTAGATGAAATCTTTGTTTTAAAGCCTTCTCGTAAACATTTAGATGCAGTACAAGAAAATGTAACTTTTGAGTCATCAAGAAAAGTTACCTAGCTGTCAAGAACAAAAAAGCATATCATCGAGTATTAGTGCTCCCCATAATATAAAGGTCAGCAATCGATTGAAAGAGGATTTTGCTTTCTAAAGGACCTTTTATTCATAAACTCATCTATCTTCCTTAAGAATGAGGAAAGAATTATCGCTTTTATTATGATCATGTGTTCTGTTAGCTGGTTTATAACCTTGCTCTGGGTTATTAGCGTCAATAGTTAAAAGAATTATCTTCTTTCATCTCTAACCGATTAGGCGAGCTGGCTCAACCACTTACCATGCGTTGGATTTTCTCACTATTTGAAGGAGTATTCCTGCTGATAAGGCATAAACCTGAGGATATGTGGGAGCTAGTCCTTAATTTAAAACTTACCAGACAACATATTTTGCAGGTTTTAGGCCCTCCTTTTCAGGAAGTATATGCGAAAAGAATTTAACCTATGAAACGGAGAGTAAAAAAAAACTTAAAAAAAGATTGTTGTTTATAAAAAAAGTTTTTATTCTTGGTTATGTTCTTTGAAGTCCATTAGAGAGCTTTCAAAGAATAAAAACTCATAAAAAAGGAGATTGCCATGAATACATCAATCAAAGCTTTCATTCCCTGTAGTAATGAGGTTGTTGCCTTTGGTTTAGCAATGACAGAAAAAAAAAACCAATTTGGCGAAAATGTTGGCCAAATTGTCGCTATAGATCAAAAGGGTTTAGTCGCTCCTATTAAATTTAGAAAGCTATTGGAAAACTTAGGAATTAGTCTTTCTAATGCCACTAATTCAATTCACGAAAAAGCTTCTTTCTTAGAAGCTTTAAAAAGAAATGGATATAGGCCAAAAATTGAGGTTATGCTAAGAGACACTACATTTAAGCAGCCGCACACGACAATCTCCCATATTTATCAGTTTAAAAAAAATGTTATTAAGACGAACACTAAGTATATAAACCTGGAACAAAATATTAAGGTTTTCTCCTCTAGATTCATTTTAAGAGCCGAGGATCCTAAAAGCCAACAGACCATGAAAATTGTTCATGCTCTCTACGACAAAATTAATAAATTACTTACATATACGCCTGCAGGGGGAACACCTCTTATTGATAAGAAGGATGGCTACCTTCAAATTATCCCAAATGGCATGCCTATTAATTTAGAAAGCTATAAAAATAACCCTCCCATAAGCCCCATGTATCCAGGAGGAGATTTCAGAACAACTGAAGAGTTTGCAAGAATTGCATCTGCGAATTTTGGTCCAAACGGTAAACTCTCCATTCAAAGTATTGATAATGCATACCGTACTATAATAAATGGGGCTAACTCCTCTCAACAGCCAGATAAGCAATCCGAAGAAATTTTAAAAAAAGCTTTAAGTTATTTATATGTCGAAAGAGTAGAGAAAAATCCATTTACTGGAAAAGAGACTGTGATAAAAGAAACCTCCCCTAATTATACAGCATATACACAAGCTAGAACACGTCGCACTTCAGCATATATTGATTATCTCAATACTAAAAATCGCTACAATTTAAGCAAGCTTGAAGATCAAAGAAAATGGCAAGTTCTTTCTCTTCAATTACAACTTGCCATTGATATTGCTGAAGATGAAGTAAAGAAATATAAATTTGTAAGACAAGCTTTGGATATCCTTGAGGCTTATGGGAATGATGCTGTAACATATGTTATTAATGATTCAAAAAACATTTATACAAAAAGCGAACAGACAGGCCAAATCGATAAAATACCGTTTCATATTTCATATGGTTTCCCTTCTAATTGGTATGAAGATGATAGTGGGTATTCTCAGTTTTCATTTACCTCTAAAGAGGCATCAGGAGAGGATACGACTAAAGATACACAATATGGTGGAGGAGGCTCGTTTCAATATGGACTTTTTTCTACTGAAGGTAGCTTCAGAAAAGAGGATAGGGAAGAGAGATCTCATATAGAAACTAGTGAGTTTAGGTTTGATTTTAAAATCGGAACAATTCCAATCTTAAGGCCTTGGATGAACACTGTACTTTTTGCTCTTAAAAACTGGAATTTAGGCGGTCAACCAGCAGGAATAATATCTGGAGGAATTTTTCCTGCTGCAGATAAGGATTCAATATCTAAAATATTACCTTATTACTCGACAGCCTTTGTCATTGCTAAGGATATTAAAATTTCTGGCAAATGGAGTGAAAGTGATTCTAAAAAAATTGAGACAGCTCTTAAAACAAATCTATCTGTAGGAATAGGCCCTTTTTCTATCAAAGGATCTTATAGCAATTCAAGTTCAAAAGACACATTTACCGCAACTGACAATAATGGAGAATTTAGTATACCTGGTGCTCAAATTATTGGGGTAACAAACACTGTTGTGCCTTTTGCTGCTCCCGATAAAGGCTAATTTTCTTTCTAATGTAAGAGCCAAGGTCATAAGACTTTGGCTCTCTAATGCATAAAACTTTCCGTGAAGCCTGCTATAAAGTGTGGAATAATAATATTTATACTTTTCTCAATGCCTTGAAGCTTCTCTACGCTGCTCTTTTCCTTCCGCAGGAAGGCATACACGAAATTCTGAGGGTTTACATTGTTGAGTTTACCATCCATTGGCTTATTAAAAACCTGAATTTTTTGCCTTTTAGACGACAATCAAGAAGTTCTTTTTCTTTGCTTTGCTATCAAATCTTAAGGTATCCTCTTGCTTTTAGATAAGGAACTCTTAGAATTACCTAGTAAATATTTTTAAATATTTTATTAGACGGAATTGTTTGTAGAAAGTAGCTTTTACTTGCTAAAAATTACAAGTTAAAGTAGAATGCCCCTGTTCCTTAATTCATTCATTTCCATTGCGTAAGAGAGCTAAATTGTGAGTGGTTTAAAACAAAACTTGATATCAAAATACCGTCAGCAGCGAACCTTAAAAGATTCTATTTCGTTCTCAGGCATTGGCATTCATACTGGAAAAGAAGTACAAATTACCTTTGTGCCTGCTCCAGATAATACTGGTATTACATTTTGTCGAGTAGATTTGCCGGATCGACCAATGATTCCAGCTTCTGTTAATTATGTCTATGAAACAAGCCGTAGTACCTCTATAGGGATTAACAATGTAGTGATTCATACCATTGAGCATGTTCTTGCCGCTGTGCGAGCCAATAATATTGATAACTTATGTATTGAGATTAAAGGAATTGAACCACCCGCTGCTAATGGAAGCTCCGATGTTTTTGTGAATATGATCGAAGAAGTCGGGATCCTTGAGCAAGGAGAACAAAAGCCTATAATTAAAATCCAAAATCCTATTCATTGGACGCAAGAAGATATATATATTATGGCTTTTCCTTATGATGGATACCGGATCAGTTATACCTTAAATTATCCACATTCTAAGCTCTTAAATTGCCAATTTTATTCGTTAGAAGTAAACAGTTACAATTTTAAGCATGAAATTGCTTCATGTCGTACCTTTGCTCTTTATAAAGAAGTGGCTTACCTATTGGATCACGGCTTAGCTAAGGGCGCTAGCTTGGATAATGCAGTAATTATTCATGAAGAAGCAGCTTTTAGTAAGGGGGGGCTTTTCTTTCCCGATGAGATGGTAAGACATAAAATTTTAGATATGATTGGAGACTTGTCTCTTGTAGGAATTGAATTTGAGGCGCACGTAATTGCTCTTAGGGCAGGTCATGCATCTAACTGCGCTTTTGCAAAAGAATTATTAAACTCTATTACGGAGTGTGCTTAATGGAAGTTCATGTAGCTGATTATCCAAAATCACTTGATATTAAACAAATAGCAGAAATCTTGCCTCACCGTTTTCCCTTTTTGCTGGTAGATCGAGTGCTTGATATTAATATAGAGCAGGGCTTAATCGTAGGACAGAAAAACCTGACTTTTAATGAAGCTTTTTTTCAAGGTCATTTTCCGGATACTCCTATTATGCCAGGTGTACTAATGATAGAAGCTTTAGCACAATTGGGTGGCATATTGATTCATATGAAGGGCTATCATGATAAGATAGCCGTGCTTTTGACTGTCAATAATGCTAAATTTCGCAATCCAGCTAAGCCAGGGGACGTTTTAATACTCAAAGTAGAAGGTATTCATCTAAGTTCCAAAGCAGGACGGATGCAAGCGACGGCTACAGTGAATGATAAAATTACTGCAGAAGCTGAAATCGGTTTTGCGCTAGTAGACAAAAGTCAGTTATAATAGGGTAGAAAGCTTTTATAAAATTATTTTGAGTAAAGAGAATATGAAAAAATCGAACATACATCCTACCGCCGTAATTGAACCAGGAGCTATTATTGGAGATAAAGTTACCATAGAGCCCTACGCGATTATTAAAGCTCATGTGAAGTTAGAAGAGGGTGTAACGATTAAGTCTCATGCTTACATTGACGGCCATACGATTATTGGCGCAGGAACCACTATTTATCCCTTTGCTAGCATAGGCACTCAAACACAGGATCTAAAGTATAAAGGTGAGACCACTTTTGTTAAGATTGGTAAAAATTGCCAAATCCGTGAGTTTGTAACAATCAATTCATCGTGTGGAGAAAATACATCGGTAGAGATAGGCGATGATTGCTTGATCATGGCTTATTGCCATATTGCCCATAATTGTATAGTAGGCAATCGAGTGATTATGAGTAACAATGCTACCCTTGCAGGCCATGTGATTGTAGAAGATTGTGCTATTATAAGCGGTTTTGTACCTGTTCATCAATTTTCCAGGATTGGTAAGTATGCAATGGTCGGAGGAATGAGCCGTATTACCCGTGATGTTCCTCCTTACACTATAGGAGCAGGCATTCCTTACAAATTTGGTGGAATCAATATTGTGGGGTTAAAAAGGCATGGTTTTTCTTTAAAGATTCGCCAAGAGCTCGGAAAAGCTTTTAAAATAGTTTACCGTTCTAAAGCATGTCTTGAAGAAGCGCTGCTCCAAATTGAAAGAGAACTTGAACCTCTTCCAGAAATTCTTCATTTTGTAGAGTTTTGCCGTTCCTCTAAGCGTGGTTTACTAGGATTGGAAGGAATCACAAATTTTGATGATGAGGTAGCTCAAGCTGAAAAAGAGGCTGAAACTGAGCTTATAGCTAAGATTGAAAGATAAACCCTTTGAGGATGGGCTGTTTTAAAAATAGCCACAAGCGTTTACAGCTTTTTTTTAAGAGGTAGGGATGAGAATTGTATATTTTGGGACTCCTCAGTTTGCAGCAGATATCCTAGAATATCTTCTCAATCATAAGATTCATATTTGTGCAGTAGTGACTAAACCCGATAAGCCTAAAGGGCGTTCAAGCGATTTAGTACCTACACCTGTCAAACGTATTGCTCAATCGCAGAATCCTCCTCTACCCGTTCATCAACCTGCCTTAGTTTCTGCCCCTGAATTTGCTGAGATTTTACAAGCCTATCATGCTGATTTATTCGTAGTCGTTGCTTATGGCGAGATTATTAAGCAACATGTTCTGGACATACCCTCTAAAGGCTGCATCAACGTTCACGCAAGCTTGCTACCAAAATATCGCGGAGCCGCTCCCATCCAACATAGTATCATCAAAGGAGAAAAAGAAACAGGTGTTACCATTATGTATATGGTAAGAAAAATGGATGCTGGGGATATTATTAAAATGGTTAAAGTCCCTATTGGTCCTAATACTACCTATGGGGAGCTAGAACGTTTACTATGCGAGGCTGGAAGCAAAACTTTGGTAGAAGTGCTTTATCAACTTGAGCAAGGTAGTGTGGAGCATATGGAGCAAGATCATTCTCAGGCAACATTCGCCCCAAAAATAGAGTTAGAGGATTGTGAGATTAACTGGGGTGCTCCAGCTAAAGCCATTCATAACCTTGTTAGAGGCGTATATCCTCACCCAGGTGCTTGGTGCTATGTAAATATAGGGAGGCAAAAAAAACGTCTGAAAATTAATTCCACCCTCTATCTAGACGATCAAGGAGGGCCCGCTGGGACCTTATTGCCTACTGATACAGAAGAGTTAATAGTTGCTTGTGGACAAGGAGCCCTTCGCATTCTTGAACTCCAGCTTGAAGGTAAGAAAGCTATGCTTGCTGAAGAGTTAATTCGCGGCCTTCCTAAGGATAAAAAGATGGATTTTAGGATTTAAAAAATTAGGAATAATTTTATTAGCTAAATTTAATCATTTAGCCCACATTATGGCATGAAGCTTTCAGAGTGAAAAAGGCATTTAAGAAGAAAAGGCTGATCATTGGGTGGCCCACAAATAACTATTAGGAAATCCTGCTAGATTTTTTAAGTTGGCTACTTTTTTAATCGATAAAAGTTAAGCTCATAGAGAAGGAGAGTCTAAAAGCTGCTTATATAAATTTGCCAACTTGGATTTACAGAGCGAGTAAGAAGAAGATCTCTTCCCTAAGGCTAAGAAATTTATCGTGATTTTTGTTCCTTCTGATAATGTTGAATTCATATTTAAAGGCTCGCTAAGCTAGTTTAGAATTTTTTCTTCGCTAAGTATGCCCGCACGTACATCCTTCAAAACTTTTGCCTAATTAAACTAAAATCTCATAGCTGTAAATTTCCTTGTTACAGCGTACGCTATGCTATCTTCTTCGCTTGCTGTGGCTAAGCTTTTTAAAGTTCCAATTGCATTTTTGCTCACACCTATTACTAAAAAATAAATAATTTTTTTAGGCGCGCTATACTCTTTTATTCCTCTATCCCTCGGCTAGCAGCTATCCTCTAGTAGCTATTTGTGAAAAGTGCTTTACTTACTATAAGTAATTTAAGCTCATCCTTTCTATTATTGCTAAAAGCGGGACCCGCTTCTTTTGCGGGCTTTTTATTCTCTGACCCTTGATCTTTCGGATAATTTTTTCTAATAAAAAGTTGTTCTTACGGTGAGGTCCCTCTATGCATGATCCTTATGCCTTTATAAACCCTATTTCTTCTTCCTGGCGCTTTGCAAGAAAAGATTTTCTTCCAATAAACGCTAATTTTATATTTTTCACTCATAGGTTTTTCCCCCTTCTAGAAATTTAATGATAAGTGCTCTTCCTCAATCTATAGCTTTATTTCTCCATGAAAACAAATTCGATAGGTAATGAGAAGGAGTTTTTAGCTTGTCTTAAGACAGGATTAAACGATGAATAATAAGGATAAATATACCTTTAAACTTTATTTAGGTAACGATCGTCATTTTTATAATTTATTAGCCATGTTTTATAGTTTTTGGTTTTAAAATACCTGCTAGTTTTTAATGTCTATTTCATTTGTTTATGCTTTAATTATTGTAGTTTTTCGCATTAAAATTTATTTTCTCTTTAGGTAAATAAACAACCTTGGTATAGTGAGGATTCTTAATAGATTTTTCATGAGAGAAAAGGATGCAAGCAATAAATAGCGCAACCTTAAACTTAACATTTTTACCTTCTCGTGACTCTTCGCTAGCAAAAGATACTTTGCTAGGGTACGAGATAAAATCTACTTGGGTTGAATTAAAGCTTTTTTTTAGCGATCTTTTTCAAGTAATTGCTCAAGTTTTTGCTGAGCGCTTATTTTTTGGAAAAGTTTTCAAATTGAGCATTCATTTGCTGACAGGATTAGCTTGTATAAGAGGTAATACTTTTCAAGGGACACGCTTATTGGGAGCTCTTAGTGCCGCTGATAGCCTACTAACCTTAGGTGATCTGGCTGTAGATGCTAATGATTTAGTTAATAAGCGATACCTTGAGATAGAGGAGAACAGTAAAAGTAAAAAGGTTTTTAACAAATGCTCTCTATTTGCAAGCATAGGTTCTTTTGTAGCTGATATAGGAGGCCTATTTCTTTGGCTGGATGAATTAGCACTCATTAACCTTTTAAAAATAAAAGCAACGGTAGGTAGAAATTTTTCTAAGTTAGCAAATTCTAACAAAAAGCTTCTTACTTACCTTACGAATTGCTTAAGAAAAATGAGTCCAATGGTTGCAAAAATCTCCTTAGTAATAGGTTTACAAGGAGTTGAGGCATTGGCAATTTTATGTCTATCTGTTAATGAATTTAAACATTTAGCTAATGTTGTGGGCAGCAAGCCAACCTACAAAATAGCTTTAAGTATAATAAATTTGGCTTCTTATATAGCTGAGATTACTCTGAAGATTTTAGCTATCACAGGACATATAACAGTGCCTGGCATAGCAGCAATGGGTTGTGCAGCAGCAGGCTGTGGATTGGCAGCTTTTCTCTTGGAAGCGATTTATAACTATCGCCTTGTAAATCTCCAGAGCAAAAGGCCAGATGCAGGCAGCTGGATAACTCCATAAGCTGGAGGTAGCATAAATAAAATGTTAATAATAAACTCTAAACAAGGAAAATAATTATGAATACATTGTCATCCACACAAGGCGTCCAGCAATCAGAGCCATACTACGGAGAAGAGGAAGATTTTATCTCAGGTCAGCTAGATGGACATACTGTTACAGTTGAGCAAGTTCCTGCTCCTCAGCATAAGCCTGCCAATAATTTAGCAGCTTCTTCTCGCAATAAAATTACTAATTGCGCTAAGAAAGTGTTTGAAAATTTTAGTAATACTGTAAGACATATTGTAGCTTTTTATGCTTATTCTTTTTCCACTTCTGAGAGTATTCAATCAGTTTGCAAGTTAGCAAAATCTTCCATTTATTTTGCTAAGTATGCTTTTAAAGCACAAACACCTGGTTTTAACAATCTCTACAATCATTTTGATGTAGTAGATACTGTTTTAGATGTGGGAGGAATTTTTGGCGATACTAAATACTGGGTCACTAAAGGCTGGCAAAAAGATTCCTCTTGGAAAGTTGCTAGCAAGGCATTTGGAAGTGTTTCTAGAGGAATTGGAACAGGGCAGTTTTTGGTAAACATGGGGCTGTTGAATTTGGCTAAAATATCAGTTCAGCTAAATAGACTTCCGTTCTTTAGGGTGCTTAGCTTACTCTCACCCCTCCGTGTAATTAAAGACACACTAGGAATTATTAGCTCTTCTTTAAGCTTGGTAGACACATCTTTAGCGCTACAGAAAAAAAATAGCGATGTAACCAGCGAAATAGAGAAGCTTAGATTGAATAAGTGGGAGATTAAAAAACGTGCGATTAAATTCTTGAGTTCAAATGAGCCAGAAAAAGCTGCTAAGTTAAAAGCAAAATTTGGAAAAGAGAAATTTGGAGAAACATCGGCAGATGCTTTAGAGCAGGAGTATTTAGGCAATCTTGACAAGAAATTCTTAAGCCTTCGTGAAAAATTGGCTAGCAAATATAATGCGCTTGCCCATTCAAGGCATGCAACTCTGTTTGATAGTATTGCTGGCAAGAAGCTGGAAGATTGCGAAGTAAGAATTATTGAAAAAGATCAGCTGGTAAGAGATTATCAGGCAAGTAAGACAAAAGATTGGCTCTCTATTGCTTTCAATGTAGTTAAAATTGCAGCGATTGCCATGGGGTTGGTAGGTTTTGCACTTACTCTCAATACACCTACGTTTTTCATTGCTTTGGGAGCTGCTTGGCTTGCTACTTCTGCTGTAGGCATGGCTCGTCTCTACTATTCATTTAGGCACGAGACATATAAAGAAGAGCAAGAAGCGAAGCTGGGATTATTTGCTCCTGCGGCTTAAAGTCTAATATATAATAGAATTTTCATCTTTAAAGAGCCCTCAGCATTAAGCTGAAGGCTCTTTTTTTTATTCGTGATTTCTTACCATGTTTCACAATAGCAGGATTTTTGGTAAGGAGCCTTAAGCATCTTAAGGATAATTCTAGGGTATGCTTTCAAATTGGTAATTTGCAATATTTTATGGCCTATAAAAAGCATATGCAGACCTAGGAAACAGAAAAAACCAGCGTGTTGCAGGCTTTTGCGTAGGTTTCTTAAGTTGATTGAAGAAGTTCTCCCCATTTTCGCATAAATTTTTTTCGGATTTTTATTTAAGCGCAGAATAGCCTAAAAGGCCTAGAGCCATGACCATTAAAAGGACCTCTCTTCTTTCTGGCATTTTTAAAAAGAAAGAAAAGACAAAGAAAGCAGGACTTTTCAAGAACCCAAATCCTTTTTCTGCTCAGTGCTCAACCTTTATATGTCTTGGACAGTTCATGAGTAGGAAAAGCAGTAGGATCCATCTTACTAGTTGCTAAGATGGAAAGCCCCTTACTCCTCTCTAAATCTACCTTGTTAAGCAAAGAACAAGCTACGCTCTCTTCTAGGCGATAGCTAAGCATTAGAAGGTACTTGCCCGGCTTTTGGTGGGCTAGAGGATTAAGAAAAGCTTTAACCTTTTTTCGCTGCCCTTCAGGCCATGCTTGGTTTATGCACGGCATTCTCTTTGCTAGGCTGCTTGGCTGAAAATGGCTAACCATCTTTGTTCAACACTTGCATAGCAGAATATACTCTCAGAAGCTCGCTAGCTTTCCATTATCTCTACTAGCTTATCATAAAATGCTTTAGATATCAGCACTCTAGCCTTTTGGGTCTGGGTAGGCCTACGTGTAACAGGTAAACTTTGCTCTATCTTTAAAGCTTACAAAGGTGTCTGGTGTATAAATATTTTCTGCTATATAACGATTCTTTTACAGCTCGCTGCCAAGCTCTTAAGATGTTTATCAACCCTGTACGTAAAGGCCCTTTTATCACTGCTATCACCCTCATTCAGCTTGCATATATGCAAGGAATATGGCCCTAAATCAAAGTCGATACGCTACAAGATAGCCTGGTTTAACTCAGACCGCATAGGGTCTCTAATGTTGCTTTGTACTAAACGAACGCACATTTTTCCTTCTAGTCTCGCTGCTTATAACCTGTTAACCTAGTTACAGAAAATTTAAATCCCTCATTCTTCAATTTAGTTAGCTCATATCCTACAGCTTGCAGTAAAAAGTTATATTCTATTAAGCAAAAACACTCATTCACTTTTTAGCAATTTATACGACAAATTGCGAGGAGTTAATACCTTCTTAAATTTTTTTCCAGCACATTTACATATACATAATCATTCTCCATAGCTTATGAGAGAAGGCCTATCCACTACAGATGACATCGCAAGAAACTTTAAGCTGGCTTATTTAAAAACAAAAATGGAAGAAAATGTTAGAGAAGTTTATAGGAATATAGATAAAGGAGCTAAATGTGACACATGCTTTAATAGTGGCAGCGCCTATAGCGGCCTTCAGAGGATAGCCACATACAAGGCTTTCAGTTACCAAAACTGCAGATATAAAACTATTTAGGAAATTAAAAGGTAGATATCCACAGTATGGCTCCAAAAGAAAATCTTCCTAAGCGTGAATGGGTCGTTATTGTCTGCTTGATTTTATTTTCGATTAGGTCATCTGTCTTTTTTTATAGATTTTTTTTTAAATTGAAAATCTATTAAAAAAGCTGGCGTTCACCTTTATAATGTTATTGATACA